>JBGTGG010000365.1:0-1934 GCA_041746855.1 Cyclobacteriaceae bacterium
GGTTTGCCTGTTAATTCTGTGTATTGTTTTGTTACATCAATTAATTCCGGGCCATAAATAAAATAGTAGCGCATCTCACCTCCCTGCGCCCAGAAACTTGTAACATCGGTTCGTTCTTTTCCAAAATCGAAATAGGTACGAAAAGTATTGTCGAGGAAAATTCCATAACCCGCTCCATCATTCAAGCCCAGATAAAAAGGAATGTTTTTATAAACCGGATCGGTATCATTGGTATACCCATAACAATCCGTGCCCCATAGTTCGTTGCGCGTGCCTTTACGGTTTAGCTTGCCTGTCTTATCACCAAGGCCATAAAAACTTTCTGTTTCCGAGGTTTTCATGGTACAGACCGGAACATTGCCACCATACTTCATTTCTTCTTTCCAATGAAATCCCTTTTCATCTTCCAGGATAACCTTATCAAACATGTCCACCATTTTGCAGCGGAATGAATTCAGGCTCACTATGCAGCTGACCATTTCTGTAGAAATAATTACGCATGCATTTTCTTCTTTGACGGAAAATTTCGGAGGATGTGCTTTGAAATCGGGCGCTATGGCGTATGAAAAATCATCTTCAAAGTATCCGTCAATGCCATACCGGATTTTGAAAATAGAGTTGGAAATCACGGTCATTTCCATGGAAGCGTTTTCCCCAATAAACACCACCTTGTCGTTTTGCTTCTCCCAGGATAGAACCTTCCCAGGAAAGTATTCACCTTCTACGTGCTTTTGAAACTTCTCAATGTAGTTGCCTTCAAATTGTTTATCTGCTTCGGTATTCAGCTTCTCTATTTCTTCTGCACTCATAATTATTATAAAGTATCCGGATGGGTAAAGTAAATATAAATCTAGTAGAAAGACGTTACATAATCTGCCCTACCATTCGAATTGCAGCCACTAAAAATAAAATTGTGTCATGCTTGCCTTCCGAAATCGAATGAAATTTAAATTTTTGACAAAAATCAGGTAAGAATAATTAGGTTATCCATCAAATAATTTTTAATCTCAATAAAATTATTCTGTAGGATGTATGCGTGACAAAAAGAAAACCAGGCAAAAAAAACTTCTGGTAGAAACGGCTTGGGAAGTTTGCAATCAGGTAGGTGGAATTTATACCGTAGTCCGGTCAAAAATCCCGGAGATGGTACGGCATTGGGAGAAGGATTTCATTTTAATTGGCCCCTACTACCATCACAATATAATCTCCGACTTTGATTATGCTGATATTGAAAGTCCGCTTATCAATCAGGCCCTAGAAACTTGTCGCGCTAAAGGACTGGAAATCCATGTAGGACAATGGTTGGTGTCCGGAAGACCGCAAACCATTTTGTTTAACCCCGATAGTGTGATGCATAAACTGGGGGAAATAAAATATTTCTATTGGCAACATCACAAAATCGATTTCAAAAACTACGATCCGTTGATCGATCAGGTGCTTGCCTTCGGTTATATGGTGTATGAGTTTATGTCAGAGCTTGCCCGCAACTGTATGCAAGCCGATGTGGAATTAATTTCACATTTTCATGAATATATGGCCGGTTCTGCAATCCCGGAAATCAGGCGTAACCAAATTCCGGTCAAGATTGTATTTACAACCCACGCCACGTTGTTGGGCCGGTACCTTGCGATGAATGATCCCAATTTTTACAATCATCTCCCCTTTGTTAATTGGGAAGCAGAGGCCCGGAATTTTAACATAGAAGCAACCGTAAAACTGGAACGTGCTTGCGCACATGGCGCTCATGTTTTCACCACCGTAAGTGAAATTACCGGAAAGGAATGCACCCATCTCTTAGGACGCCCTGCTGATTTTATTTTACCCAATGGTTTAAACATCGATCGGTTTAGTGTACCCCATGAAGTTCAAAACCTACATCACACCTATAAAACAGTGCTGGAAAAATTTGTGATCGGCCATTTCTTTCAAAGTTA
>JBGTGG010000366.1:0-1712 GCA_041746855.1 Cyclobacteriaceae bacterium
CCACTACCACTGCCATCACAATCAAGGAAAATAACAATGGATCAGTCCAACTGATAGTAGCAAAAACACTTCCTGCTGCAAGTTTTCCGCCCGCTAAAATTTGCCCGGCAGTAAAGCCCAGATATCCCAAGCCTGAAATGAACGCAGCAATTGTCCCAACCGACTTATTATACTTTAGCGAAAGAAAGTCAGGAAACGTTAACAATCCCGAATCAATATCAAGTTGCTTCAGCCGGGGTACGGTTAGTACTGCTGCCATCCACGCTCCTACCAATCCTGTAAACAGCAACCAACTCCCCGCCAGCCCCATCGTAAATCCCAATCCACCAAGACCAATTGAAAAGCCACCGCCCACATCGGTTGCCGCAATGGAAATCCCCACATGACCTGCCGAAATGTTACGCCCGCCTACATAGTAATCTTCTTTCGACTTATTTTTTTTCAGGAAGTAATAGCCCACGCAGAGCACTGCGAAAAAATAAGTCGCGAAAATTGTATAGTCAACTACATGCATTTAATAAACAGGATTCAAAGATGGGAATCCTGAATTTTTAATGGCGTTTTGAATCAGATCTTCGTGCACCGATTCATCTTCCCAAAGTTTTTGTCCTTCGATTGGTAAGCTATCAATCGGATCAAAATAAATATACAATTTGGTATCATCCACACTCGGGCTTCTGTAAATACTAATCCCTGTTGTCGTGTCATAAAAATCATAACTGTGGACATCACGCTTCCCACCGCCACCAGGAGCATCGGTAACAAATAATGGAGTATTGAAACCTGCCGTAACACCCCGCACAGCTTTTTCAAGTTCAACTGTATCTTTAACACTGGTGCGCATATCTTCGGTACCCGGAACCATATCGTGTTGGTAAACATAGTAGGGTTGTACATTCATAAAAGAAAGCTTCCGCACAAGATGCACCATTTTATCTACGGTATCATTTACGCCTTTGATCAATACACTTTGGTTTCGTACCGTTACTCCCTTTTTAAAAAGAAGCAGCATTGCCCTTCTGGTGATATCGGTGATCTCATTGGCGCTATTAAAGTGCGTGTGCAATACTACTTCCTTTCCTTTCTCTCTTCCGAGAGTAACAACATCGATCAGGGCATTTGTCCAGGCATGATCGGTAAGGATTTTCATTGGCATTACAGCCGGGCCTTTCGTTGCAAAACGCATCCGTCTTACATGTGGAATGTTTAATAAAATTTCACCGATCATCTTGAGGCGAGCAGGCGCCAGCATGTATGCATCTCCACCGGAGATCACTACATCCTCAACTTCCGGACGTGATGCGATATAGGCAAATGCTTTTTTCCATTTTTCAGGCGTGTTCTTAAAACGAACTTTATCCACCACTTCCGTATCACCACCGATAGCATAGCTCCGTGTACAAAAACGGCAATATACAGGACACACATCCAACGGAAGGAAAAGTACTTTGTCTGTATACCGGTGCACTAATCCATCAACCGGTGAATCATTTTGTTCACCAAGGGAGTCCAATGTAAGTTTGGGGTGGTCTGGTTTAAATCCGGAATGAATAGGAATAAATTGGATCCGCAATGGATCATTGTAGGGATCATCCCAATTGATCAAGCTTAATACATACGGAGAAATGCTTAGGTTCATCGGTGCTTTCTCCATGCCTGATTTTACCTCTTGAATGAACTTAGGATCTACAAGACCTTTTGTCAATTCCTCC
>JBGTGG010000367.1:0-5482 GCA_041746855.1 Cyclobacteriaceae bacterium
GCAGAGTACAGAATTCTACTTCGGCAAGACAATGCAGATATCCGACTAACCAAAAAAGGACACCAACTGGGGTTGGCCTCAGATGAACGAATGGAGCGCGTGATCGACAAAGAGCAAGACATCCTTTCACTCACTAAAAAATTAAAAGAAATGCGGGTTTCCCCGGAAATGAATTCCGATCTGGAAAACTTGAACACCGCTACACTTCGTGAAAAGATTGCGCCTATCAATTTGTTGAAAAGGCCAGAACTATCAATCTATCAAATAGAAGGACTGAATGGCGAACTTGGGCAAATGTTGAATGGCTATTCAAACGAGGTAAAGGAACAAGCAGAAATTGATATCAAATACGAAACATATATTGATCGTGAACAAAAGCTGGCTGAAAAAATTGGCAAACTAGAGCATTACAAAATCCTCCCGGACTTCGATTACTCACGGGTAAAAGCGCTGTCCTCAGAAGCACGGGAAAAATTAAAACAAATCAAACCCGAAACGATTGGGCAAGCCTCCAGAATTAGTGGCGTTTCTCCTTCCGATATTTCTGTACTTACAGTTTATTTGGGCAAATGACAGAAATCCTAAATTGCCCGGTATGTGAAAACCGAAACTTCACATACTTTATTACCTGTGTGGATCATACTGTCTCGCGGGAACCTTTTCACCTATCACGCTGTAAAAATTGTGGGTTTGTTTTTACCAATCCTCAACCCGAAAAAGAAAAGTTAGGGTCGTACTACCTTTCGGAGGATTACATCTCGCACAGCGGAAAAGCAAAATCATTAATCGGCTCCCTTTATTTATTCTTAAGAAAGCGATCACTAAAGTGGAAGCTTTCCTTACTTCCAAAACCAAAAGGAAAAATATTGGATTATGGATGTGGTACAGGAGAATTTTTAAAAAGCTGTCAACACGCAGGATGGAACATATCCGGGGTTGAACCTTCTGCTGTCGCACGGCAAAAGGCTGAAGCACTTACCGATAAAAAAATTGAGGAGGGATTTAAAGAATTCAATCAGGAGTTCGACTCTATAACCCTTTGGCATGTACTTGAACATGTCGCGGATTTGGATGCTACGCTTTCTAAGCTTTCGACAGCATTAAAAAAAGACGGGCAAATCTTTATTGCTGTCCCTAACCATCTTAGTTATGATGCCGTATTTTATAAACAGCATTGGGCAGGCTACGATGTGCCCCGTCATCTGTGGCACTTCTCTCAATCGACAATGCAGCAGGCATTAAAAAAAAATGGCCTAACTATTGTGAAAACAATTCCTATGAAGTTGGATGCCTTCTACGTAAGTATGCTCAGTGAGAAATATAGAAACAAGAACAACAAATTGATTCAATTGATAAAAGCTTTCTACATTGGCCTGCTTTCGAACAGCAAGGCCAAAAAGAAGAATGAATATTCCAGCTTAATCTATGTAGCACAAAAATGATTTACAAAACCACAATATTAGGCTTAGCTTTTTTATCACTCTTCTTTTCTTGCGCACAACAAACTTCACCCAGCGGTGGGCCAAAAGATGAAACTCCGCCCTACCTTCTTGAGTCAACACCGAAAGCCAACCAACTTAATTTTAAAGGAACGGTTATAACCCTAACCTTCACCGAAGATGTAATTGTTAGCAACCCCAAAGAACAATTGATTATTACACCCGACATAGGGCCTGATTATGAAATAGTGGCCAAGAAAAACAAAGTGATTTTAACAATGGAAAATCAACTACAAGACACTACCACCTACGCGTTCAACTTTGGAGAATCTGTTCAGGACATAACTGAAAAAAATCCTGCTGAAAATTTGCACCTTGCCTTTAGCACCGGACCGACAATCGATTCACTGAGTATAGAAGGAAATGTCTACGATCTTCTAAAAGGAAATCCCATAGAAAAAGCAGTTGTTGCAATTTACCAAAGTGATACATTCAATATATTCACACACAAACCATCTTATATCTCCAGAACAAACAAAGAAGGTAGGTTTAGAATTAGTAACCTTAAAGAAGGAACATATTACCTATACGCTTACCGCGATAAAAACAGAAACTTAATTGTCGATAGTAAATCAGAACCTTACGGCTTCTTCGTAAATCCTATTGTACTTGACAAAGACACGAGCGCTGTCGAAATTCCCATCTCACCAATGGACGCAACCGAATTAAAAATAACGCGTGCACGTCCTTTCAGCAATTACTTTACGATAAACCTTTCGAAAAATGTAATCGATTATTCTTTGGTTGATGCGCAATCTCTAGATACGCTTACCTCAACATTCGGTGAAAACCAATCCAACATCATTACCTACAACACTACACAGAATACCGATAGTCTCCTGGCAAAGCTGAATACATACGACAGCATTGGAAATACGTTGGATACTACTTTTTACATCAAGTATTCACAACGCGAAGTGACTCCAGAAAAATTCTCAGTCTCCAATCAAAGCACGATTATCAATGTTGACAAAGGTTATTTTGAAGCAACATTTAAATTAAGCAAACCCTTAGAATACGTGAACCTGGACAGTGTATTCATTTACATTGATTCAACAACCCAAATTCATTTCAATAAAGAAGACATTAGCCTCAATCCTAAAAATTTAACACTGACGATTTCAAAATCATTTGATAAAAAGATATTAGAAAAACCGCCTACAGAATCCGTCAAAGAAACAGATCCGACACCAGGAGAAGGAAATATTCCTCAGGTACCAAGGAAAAGAGGCGAACCTCCAACATTGGAAGAACGGGCAAACATGGCAATAGCTGATAAAAAAACAGCCCAACCCAAAAATCTTCTTGAACTAGGCAAAGGTGCCTTCATCAGTATTGACAGCGATTCATCAGCCAAAACAACGATCAATTTGAAGATGATAAAAACAACAGACCTTGCCATGATCATTGCTGAAGTGGCTACGTCTGAAAACTTTATTCTTAACCTGGTAAACAAAGACTTTAAAGTTGTAAGATCGGTTCTCAACCAAACCAACACTTCATTTACCGACCTTCCTCCAGGGGATTATAAACTTCAACTGATTATTGACAAAAACAATAACGGTAAATGGGACGCTGGCAATTTTGTGGAAAAAAGGGAACCCGAACCAATCTATTATTACCTCTATGAAAATAGAACACAAAACATTCCTACTAAGGCAAATTGGGAAGTAGGGCCATTGTTAATTGATCATTAAACGTGTGGATAACTTCTGGGAAAACATCAAAAAGGAACGACTTCTTACAAATCTTCCTAAAAGACGAAGGAACGTGTGTACCAATTCGGTGTTAACCACAAAGCATACCGCTACGTTATATGAACAATGAAACAATCAACACAGAATAGCATTGTGGACAAATAAGCTAGTGATCTGAATATTAATATTTTATCCTAAATTGTTTCTCCACATAAACTGAACAAAGCAAAAAGCGATTGAGTTATCAACATACCAACATGACTAATTATAATTATTATATATATATATTATATAAGAATAATAAGAACCCAACATTCTTAGTAAGTCTTGTTTTGCTTTTAATGTTAGCTTTACCTTCCTTCTCACAAAATCAAACAGAAATTCAACTCGCCAATGAATACCTGTTAAAAGGCGAAAAAGAAAAAGCGCTAGAACTGTATACCGACCTGGCAAAAAATAATACAAACATTCCGCTTATCCACAATAACTATTTTAACACCCTTATCGACCTGGCGCATTTTTCAACGGCTGAAGATTATATAAAAAAAATCCAGAAGCGTGATCCCAATAATTTATTGTACCAACTTGACTATGGTTTTTTGTTGATACGCTCTGGCGAGGTAAACAAAGCCGACCGGTACTTTAAAGATTTAATAGCCAACCATCGATCAAGTGTCCAACATATCAAAATGATTGCTGATTATTTATCGGCCAGGTCATTGACAGATTATTCAATAGTGGCATTTAATGAAGGAAGAAAAACACTCAACAATCCATTTCTCTTTAGCCTTGAGTTGGCAATGCTCTATCGGATAAAAGGGGAAAAGGATTTGATGGTACAAGAATATTTAAATTACGTTACTCAAAGCACCGCCAACATTCAATATGTAAAAAATATTCTCCAGGCGTTGATTACACAACCCGATGAACTTGAAAGTTTAGAGCGCTTGCTGTACGATAAGGTTCAAAAAAATCCTGACATGGAAGTTTATCGGGATTTACTTATTTGGACAACTACCCAACAAAAGAATTTTTATGCAGCATTTATTCAAGCACGGGCTTTTGATAAACGCTACAACAAGGAAGGTGACAAAAGTATGGAAGTTGCAAAAGTTGCATTGGATAATGATGACTATGATAACGCAACAAAAATATATCAATATGTTGTAAAGGAATTTAGCACGGGCCAACATTTTTTGACAGCACGGTTAGGTTTAATCCACACGCGTGAAGCACGCGTAAAAAACTCCTTTCCGGTAAAAGCAGATTCGGTCCGAACGCTAATTGAAGATTACAAACAATTTATCGCCCAATACCCCAACAGTGGTTATGGTATGGAAGCACTTCGAAACCAGGCATTGTTGTATGCTTATTACCTCGATGAGAAAGATCAGGCAATCGAATTGCTAAATACATTGATTGCCAACCCACGGGTAAATTCAACTTTACAAGCAAAAGCAAAATTAGATCTAGGTGATATTTATTTGTTAAAAGGAGAAAGTTGGGAATCCACATTGCTGTATTCGCAAGTGGAGAAAACCCAAAAGGAAAGTCCGGTTGCGTATGAAGCAAAATTGAAAAATGCCAAACTTTCGTATTTCAAAGGCGACTTCCTTTTGGCGCAAGAACACCTCGATATTTTGAAGGAAGCCACCACCCGGGAAATTGCGAACGATGCATTGGAGTTGAGCTTGCGCATAAAAGAAAATACAGCTTTTGATTCTACCGGAGCTGCATTGAAAGTGTATGCTTCCATTGAATTGTTGTTGTATCAGAATAAGATTGAAGCTGCCTTGAAACAATTAAAAGTCTTTCAGTCGACTGAGGAAATGTGGATGCTTAAAGCTGATGCAATAATACTCGAACTTGAACCGATCAAACAAAATGATAAGGGAGATTCGGTTTTGGTAAAAACAAACTTGTCTTTCTCCAGCGGCACCATCATGGATGATGTATACTGGCTCGAAGCCGACATCCGACTAAAGCGTGGTGAGTTTCAGGCGTCACTGGATTTGCTCCAAAAAATCCGCGATGAATATCCGGATGATGTGCTGACCGATGATGCGTATTTTCTTCAGGGTGAGATTTACGATCGGCACTTGCGCGATAAAGACAAGGCCATGGAAATCTATCGCGATTTTCTAAATTTATACCCCGGAAGTGTGTATGCTGCTGAAGCGCGAAAAAGATTTAGGGTGCTGCGTGGAGATTTTTCGGAAGAAGCGATGCCGCAGCTTTAGAATTTTATGTAGATTGGTTTGTGAAAGTTCAGCGGTTATTAATTTT
>JBGTGG010000368.1:0-3750 GCA_041746855.1 Cyclobacteriaceae bacterium
ATAAACCTTTCCAATTCAGCAAAGAAATTCTTGGGGTTTTGCCAGTAGCTGCGACTAAATACCATCCGGTAACGCCAATTTTTTTCTTCCAATAAAGAAGGCACAAAAGCATACGCATCTTTTACAGAAGGGCTTTCATAATACCGGGCATCATCCGTTTGGATCGCACCGAAGAAACCATCCTCTTTACTCACGTTTACATCGCAATACGGAAGCATGTTATCTTCTAGTGAAAATCCCTGTTGCTGATCCCCCCACGCCTTGATCTGTTTGTTCAGATACCAGGTAGTATTCTCGCTTTCCTTTTTAACAGAAGAAACAAATTTATTTTCGGAAGTATCTTTCGCATACTGCAAATAGGACTTCAAAAGTTTTGGGCCTTCATTTTTCGTCTCTTCTACACGAAGCTGCTCGGGGAAAATACTCGTGATCAGGATAATTTTTTTGCGTGCACGCGTTACCGCTACATTTAATCGATTATCACCACCTGCTACATTCAAGCTTCCAAACTGCATCAACATCTTTCCCTTTTCATCCGGTGCATATCCTATTGAAAAAATGATGATGTCCTTTTCATCGCCCTGCACATTCTCAATATTTTTTACGAAAAGCGAATCCGGAATAGCAATACCTTTTGTTACAGCAGCTTCATCCAACAAATCCCAGATCAGCATTTGCTGTGGTGCATTGAAGGTAACAATGCCAATATCTGCTTCAGGATTTTTTCGAAGGAGTTCAATTACGGTCGTCACTACCTGCTCTGCTTCTTTCCGATTGGTTTGGTTTTCCCAAATTCCGTCTACTTTGCAATAGGTAATGGCGGTTTCTGTTTGGTTTACGATTTCCCTGTCGGGCAACAGTTTTAATTGTCCGTTGTAAAAATGCTTATTGGAGAAATCAATGAGTTCCAACGCCTGGCTTCTATAATGTCCCTGCAACATCGTGGTCGGGAGATAGCGCTCTGACAATTCAAGCAACGAATCCAATTCCAATTCAGGTGTGTCGGTGTCTTCTTCCCAGCGCACTTGGTACAACTCACTTGGGCGAAGTTGTTTATTATCGCCCGCCACCAAAATTTGTTTACCACGATACATAGCCGGTATACCGCGCTCTGCAAAACATTGTGATGCCTCATCAAAAATTACGAGATCAAACATTTCCCTCATCGGAAACATAGCGGATACCGATTCGGGTGAAGCCAACCAGCAGGGAACTATGCGAAACAATTCATCCGAAAATTCAGCAATTACTTTTCGCAATGGCCAGACCTTTTTCTTCTTGGTAACCTGATGATGAAGGTCACGATAGGTAACGCGATTGTTCAACCGGTTGTACTCGATCTCTTCATACACACGCTCACGGGCTCGTACGGTAAGGATGTTCTTGCTCAGTTTCTGTTTCTCCGCAACAAGGTGCTGCAACTCCGATTGCATTTCGCCCATCACTTGTGATGATGCTGTGCGAAGGATTGGGTTTTTGGTTTCGATGTGCTCGATCCACGCCAGGCGCAAACTTCGTTGAAACAACTCCGTTAACTGAGCAGGATTCCATTCTTTTATTTTATCGTGCAAGCGGATGATTACTTCTTTTTCATACGGACGCAACTCTTCAATCAATCGGTCAAACTCACACAGTTCATCAAAATCTTCACGAATGGTTGCTACATATTCCGCTTCCAGGCTGGGGTTGTTGATCAATTGCGTAATCTGATAGGAGGTAATCCAATACAGCCAGTCCTTTCTTTTTTCCGGAATTCCCTGTAGACACCGTAAAATATTTCTAAACAGCTCGATGAACTCTTTTTTAGTATAGGATTGCACATGTATGCTTTCACGAACTTCACGAAGGGTATTAAAAATCAGTTTCGCACGGATCGCTAGCTTTTGGTTTTCAAACCACTTTTTCCATACCACAGCATCATATCCTACAGGAAAATCTTTCAACCATTCTTTTGAACGTAGCCCCGTAATGTGATGCTCAAGATTCAAACGGTCATCAATCTTCGTTTCCAACATCCGCATTCCGGTTTTGGTGTATTCGAGATTGTTGGCTACCAACACACGTTTTACCCAAAACTTATCTTCCGAAAAAAACTCCCAACGAATTCGTTTGATCAGGCTCTTTCGCGCTTGCATTCGTTGCTGCAATGCCAACTGAAATTTCCCTAACTGGTTGGCCGGTATCGATACTTCAGGCCCTTCTTCATTATAGCAATTCATAAAGACGCGCTCCATATTCGAAAACCATAGCAAACTGGTTTCGTCTTCATCTTCATCAATCATGTTTTGAAAAAATGAATACGTATCCATATTTTTCAACGCACTGATCATTCCCAAAATATCATCTTCACGCGCCAACAATGATTCGCACTCTGCCAGGTTCAAATTGTGTGGGATAATTTCACGAAGCTCATCGGTAATCTCAGCCTGGTAAATGCGAACAGACTCAACGGTTTCAATCAAAAAATTGCGATCCGATAATTGCAATTCAGCAAACGATTTTCGATGCCGCCAGGGATAACCCTCAACATCCGCTTTTACTGCATAATTTGCATAGCGGTTTAATTTTCGGAGGAACTCGGGCAGTTCATAAAATTTAAAGTACTGATACTCTTGTTTTATGTTGATCGACTCTTCGTTGATCAAAGAAGTCAAATAAAGTTCTTTCACGGAAAGCCCGCATTCCTTTTCATCAAAAAGTGCCTGGCGAAACTCCTCCAGCTCTTCAACAAGTTGATCAATGCGTCTACTTATTTGGAAAAACTTTCGTTCGGTTTGGATCACATCCACCGAGCGGTTTCGGTCTTTGAAATCATCAATCGCATCAATCTGCCTTGCGATTTTTTCAAATATGGGCTTTCGGTCATCACGAAAATCATGAACAAGGCCAAGAAAATCACCAAGGTCAATTTCATTCAATCGTTCATACACTACATCCAGTGCAGCCCGTTTTTGGCAAACGAGCAAAACATGTTTTCCGGAAGCCATTGCATCGGCCATCAGGTTACAGATCAATTGGGATTTTCCGGTTCCGGGAGGGCCTTGCACCACAATCGAATTTCCATTTTTCATTGCACGAATGGCAATTTCCTGATAGGCATCTGATTGGAAGGGCAAAAATAATTTCTCTTCTTTTACAGCACGCACCGCAGCATTCCAATCCGATTTGGTTTGTAGATGTTCACCTGGAATTTGTTTTACGAAAAATTCTTCTAAATCAAGAAATGTGTCTTTTTCCAGCAGGTGCAAATAATCCGGTACCAACTGCGATCCGGCTTGCGGGAACATTCCTAAAACTGCTTCCGGAAAAAGTTTTAGTTCCCCATTCTTATGTTCCTTATTAAACTCATCGCGCTTAAACGTTGAAAAAGGCAACAGTTCATCGCGAAAATTATCGGGATTGAAATTAAGTTCAATCTTGTCTTTGAGGAGTTGATAAACTTGTGTTCGGAAAACGGTACTGTCGGGATCGAAATCCTCAAAATTGGTTTCCAGCAGTTCTTCTTCCAGCTCAAGCTGATTGTAGTATGCGTACGAAAGTAGAAATGATTTATTGAAGGTAAGGCCCACATCTTTTCTTGGTTTCAATACCCATGTATTGCTGGTTTTTTCCAAACTAACCGGAAAAAATATCATTGGGCAACTTACGAGTGTACCGTCAGAAAATTTCCCACGAACAAATGGCCAACCGACATGCAAATCATTGGAACCACGCTCTTCAAAAACAAACTGATCAGTGCGCGCAATTTTT
>JBGTGG010000369.1:0-1949 GCA_041746855.1 Cyclobacteriaceae bacterium
TCTGCGGTCAAGCTTTGAAATAATTTGCGAGAATAAGGTTATGTTTGACATCAAGAAGGGGTTTGTTTTTTTGTGCACCTCAAAGGTAACTTTGAGTTAAAAAACTCCCCCTTTTTTTTTAATCGTTTAGGACGCTATTGAAATAAAACCTAATTACCATGAATAATAAAGACCATCTGATTGTTATTGTTGCGCGATCAAGGTAAATTTAAAGTAACTGTACTTCGACAAGCTCAGTATAAGTTCGAGCAGTTAAAAACTATAAATTATGAGCGAAAAAGTATTAAATGGCAAGAAGACTACTTTAGAGCGTGAGAAGGTAGTGATTCGGTTTGCCGGAGACTCGGGAGACGGAATGCAACTTACGGGATCCCAATTCAGTTTCACCTCGGCTTTGTTTGGAAATGATCTGGCAACATTTCCGGATTTCCCGGCCGAAATACGTGCGCCTTTAGGAACCGTGGAAGGCGTCTCCGGTTTTCAGGTTCAAATCGGACAAGTGGATGTATTCACACCCGGTGATCAAGCTGATGTTTTAGTGGCCATGAACCCGGCTGCGTTGAAATCCAACCTTCAATACGCTCGTCCGGGAGGAAATATCATTGTCGACCTTGATGCTTTTGACAATCGAAATATTTTAAAAGCAGGATTTATTTCCAATCCGTTGGAAGACCATACACTCGAAGCCTATAATGTTGTGGAAGCGCCTATTTCATCGCTGACCAAAACTGCTCTGGAAGGAATACAACTCGACAATAAAAGTATCATGCGTTGCAAAAATATGTTTGCATTGGGCATGATGTACTGGTTGTTTGATCGCTCGCTGGCCGAAACTGAAAAATACCTCGATGCAAAATTCAAAAAGACACCCGCTTTAGCGGAAGGAAACAAAAAAGCTTTGCATACTGGCTATCATTATGCTGAAACAATTGAAGCGCTGCCGTCAATTTATAAAGTGTCACCTGCAAAAATTGAAAAGGGAAGGTATCGCCACATCTCTGGAAATGTTGCCACAGCATGGGGACTAATGGCTGCTGCTGAAAAAACAGGGAAGAAACTTTTTTACGGTTCTTATCCGATTACGCCTGCTTCTGATATTCTTCATGAGTTATCGAAGCATAAAAATTTCGGAACGATTACCTTACAAGCCGAAGATGAAATTGCTGCCGTGTGTTCCGCGATTGGTGCATCGTATGCAGGACAACTCGGAGTAACGGCTTCATCGGGGCCAGGTATCGCCTTAAAAGGAGAAGCGATTGGGTTGGCGATCATGAGTGAACTACCGTTGGTCGTTATTGATGTGCAACGCGGTGGCCCTTCTACCGGCCTTCCTACAAAAACAGAACAAGCCGATATCAATCTTGCCCTGTATGGTCGCAATAGTGAAAGCCCCTGCATTGTTATCGCGGCAAGCACACCAGCCAATTGTTTTGATTTTGCCTACATGGCAATTAAACTTTCTGTTGAACACATGACCCCCGTTATTTATTTAACTGATGGTTATCTCGCCAATGGATCAGAGCCCTGGAAATTCCCAACCATGGCGGAACTTCCAGACATTAAATTTTCTGTACCTATTCCAAATAATGATGCTTTTCTTCCATACGAAAGAAGTCCTGAATCACTGGTTCGACCATGGGCAATTCCGGGAATGAAGGGACTTGAGCACCGCATTGGTGGATTGGAAAAGCAAGAAAATACTGGCAACGTTTCCTACGATGCTGTTAACCATGAAAAAATGGTGAAGATCCGTGCCGAAAAGGTAGAACGGGTTGCGAATTATATCCCTGAACTTGCCGTTGAGGGGGAAGGCAACGGAAAGATACTCGTGGTTGGTTGGGGCGGAACGTATGGAGGTATTCACACTTCTGTAACCGAGCTTCAAGAAGCAGGAAAGAAAATAGATTTCTGTCACTTTAATTATATCAATCCGCTTCCAAAAAATACGC
>JBGTGG010000370.1:0-2353 GCA_041746855.1 Cyclobacteriaceae bacterium
CATGGAAATCTCTTTCCATTCCTCTACTTGCTGGTCGAGGGAAGCAATCAATTTTTCTATTTGTGGAAGCAACACCTGTTCGATTGCTTCTTTCAACAGCAATGGTGTCGCTGTATTATTAATATCTTGGGACGTAAGTCCGAAATGGATAAATTCTTTAAGATTACTTAATCCCAAAGAATCAAATTGTTCTTTCAGATAATACTCAACTGCCTTTACATCGTGATTGGTGGTCTTCTCAATTTCCTTGATCCGATTGGCGGCAGTCTCATCAAAATTTTGATAGATCTCGCGAATTTTCGCAATGGGTAAATTCACTTTTGCCAATTCCGGAATGGGATATTGACATAACGCGATAAAGTACTCGACTTCCACCAGTACGCGGTAACGAATCAACCCAAATTCTGAAAAATAAGGAGCCAGGGGTTTTGTATGATTGAAGTAGCGGCCATCAATCGGGGAGATGGCGGTGAGCGTATTTAATTGCACGGATATCTTGTTAAGTTGTAAAATTAAGCCTCCTGACGCCATCTGCCAACCATGAGCTCTATATTTATTGCGTTACAAGTGAAATTGTGTCAGTCAAATTCCAGTTCTGAACCTAGAATTAGCGTATTCTGTTAGATTTGCAGTACTAAGTTAATGGATATGGCATTTAATTTTTTCAAGAAATCAAAGGATAAAGAAGTACCTGCTAATTCCAGTGGGGGTTTAAAGTATTTTGATCTGGTCGTAAAAGATATTATCAAAGAAACTGCGGATGCAATCACCATCGTCTTTGAACAACCAGCTTCGGGAAATATCGCTTATAAATCAGGGCAATTCCTTACGTTGATTGTTCCGGTTGATGGAAAAGAAGTAAGACGTGCCTATTCATTGTGTACGTCTCCATTTGTTGATCAGGATTTGGCCGTAACCGTAAAGCGGGTTGAGAAAGGGTTGATGTCGAATTGGCTCCCCGACCATTTGAAAGTTGGTGATACGATGAAAATCATGACACCAACCGGGCATTTTACCACGGAGTATTCGAAAGAAGGCAAGCGTCATATCATCATGTTTGCCGGTGGTTCCGGAATTACGCCCATGATGTCGATAATCAAAAGTGTATTGACACAAGAGCCCAATAGTATTGTATCCTTGATCTATTGTAATCGCGATATCGATAGCATTATTTTCAAAGATAAATTTGATTCACTGCAAACCGATTATGAAGGTCGCTTTCATGTGATCCATATTTTGGACAATGCCCCGATGAACTGGCAGGGAATGAGTGGTTTGCTCAACCATGAAATGCTGATCAAATTGTTTGAACGCATTCCGGATTGGGGACACGAAAATTCCACATACTTAATGTGCGGTCCCGAAGGCATGATGAAAAATGTGGAGAGCTTGCTCGAACTTCAGAAAATTCCAAAAGACCGCATTTTCAAAGAGAGCTTTGTTCAGGGAATTCTCGATAAGGAGACGAAGAAAGAAGAAGCAGTTTCTGATGAAATTATTGAGCGCGTGGTCACCATAAAATATGAAGGCAACGAGTATAAAGTGACCGTTCCTCCCGATAAAACGATTTTAGAAACTGCACTGGATGATGGTATTGATTTACCCTTTAGTTGTCAGAGTGGGTTGTGTACCGCGTGCCGTGGCAAAGCCCTTTCGGGGAAAGTAAAACTGGATGAAGAAGAAGGACTTTCGCAATCCGAACGGAATGAAGGCTACGTGCTTACTTGTGTAGGCCATCCGCTTACGGATGATGTGGTGATTGAAATTGGATAAAATATTAACCGCTAAGACGCTGAGTCGCTAAGTTTTTTTTTGCGCTTTGCGGTGTAAAATTTCTACTTGCTGGTAGTTCGTTTAAAGTTCATTTCATCAAATTCAACCGAAACAATTTTTCCTTTACTATCCAATGTAAATTGGGCTAATCCGTTTCCGTATTGTTCTTTTTCATACTTCCCGCGGAATGTATCATAATGCCAATGCTCCAGACTGGCACGAAGAAAATTATTTACTGTAATGTCAAGCTTGTCTCCATTTACGGTAATCACAACTTCTCCATAAAGCGGGTCTGTGTATTTTCCCGCGTAAGCCTCTAAAGTGTGGGAAGGTTTTGTGTTGGATACGCGTGCATCAATAAACTCCTGTGCCCTTTTTGCAGACGCTTTTCGATTAGTAGTATACAACTCCAATAGGTCTTTACTCCAATCGCGGTCAACACCCAGGGCAAATAAATCGAACGCTTTGTACATCAGCGCATGACGCAGTTCACCGTTTCCATAATTGGCAAAAACATAAATACCGAGCTTCTCCTCTGGCAATTGACCATGAATGGCAATCGAACCAAAAAGACTTCCAG
>JBGTGG010000371.1:0-3106 GCA_041746855.1 Cyclobacteriaceae bacterium
AATCATTCAAGATGGGATACGGCTGCTAGAATTGAGATTTTATTCCCTTGCTTCGGGTTAGCGATAACGGTGCAATTGAACCAGGGGCGTAGCCCTTTTTTCTTCGTAATAAATAATCAACATTATTTAAAAGGGGCGTAGCCCTGACATCTCAAAATCAAAATGCCAAATACCTAACAACCAACTCATCCAGTTTGTGCTTACTGTGAAAGCACGGCAGAACCTTTAACAAGAACAATTTAGGGAACTCTAGCAAACCATTAAGCTTTAATTATTAAATTCACTTTTCTATCATGAAAGCACTCCTTCCATTTATCCTTTTAATCATCGCATCGATTCCTGGTCAATCTCAAAACCTTGCGCAAAAACTCGGTTATCCAAAAGACGCGAAATTACTTATCGTACATGCCGATGATATTGGCGTAGCGCATTCGGTGAACAAAGCAACGATTGAGGCTTTTGAAAAGTCAGGAATATCTTCCGCCAGCATCATGGTTCCGTGTCCGTGGTTTGGTGACATTGTCGCCTACACCAAACAAAACCCGGGAAAGGATTTCGGCCTTCATTTAACGCTTACTGCTGAATGGGAAAATTACAAATGGGATGGCGTACTCCCTTCTTCTCAGATTCCAAGCCTGATTACCAAAGAAGGATATTTCTACGCAGCGGTGGAAGACGTGGTGAAATACGGTAAACCGGAAGAAGTGGAAGTAGAAATCCGTGCGCAAGTACAACGGGCCCTCGACTTTGGTATTGATGTTACACACCTGGATACACACATGCGCACTTTGTTTAGCCACCCTGAATTTTTTAAATCGTATCAAAAGGTGGGAAAGGAATTTAAGATTCCAGTTTTTATTCCTGCTGATCTCTTGAGAAACCCTGAACTCGAAACCCTTGTTGATCCATGGTTTATTCCCATTGAAAATAATTATACCGTAACACCTGTCACCACCGCAAAAGACTGGAATGCATTTTACAATACTATTCTTGATAACCTGAAACCCGGCCTCAGCGAAATTGTTATCCATCTTGCACACGATGATGAAGAAATGCAAGCTATCACTATCAACCATCCTGATTGGGGTTCCGCCTGGCGCCAGCGCGATTTTGATTATTTTATGAGTGATGCGTTTAAAAAGAAAATAAAGGAGAATGGGATCACACTCATTACGTATCGGGAAATACGGGACCTTCTAAGAAAATAGACTAATCCAATTTGTAAGTTAACCCAACGTAAAAGAAGGATTACTTCGAAGGTGCATTATTAAATTCATTTACTGTAGAAATTTTCCACACAATTTACTACCTTTCTTTACGTCTTTTATGCACAACTATTTTCCATCGTTGTCAACCTAATCCTCATAGGAATGAAAAAAAATAGTATCCTCCTCCTTTTTGTAATATTTGTCGCCTGTCAAACTCCCCCATCTTATGATCTCGTCATTAAAAATGTTGGATTGTTTGATGGAGAAAATGATCGCGGGATTGTAAACATTGCCATTATTGCCGACACCATTGCTGCTATCAGTCAAGAAGAACTATTGTCTGATTCTGTACTTGATGGAACAGGAAAATATTTAATGCCGGGTATGGTGAACAGCCATGTACATATCTGGGAAGCCGAGCAACTTAAAGAAGCATACGCTGCAGGTGTATTGGCGAACACTGGAATGCATGCGAGCAACGCCTCACGTGACAGCACAATGAAAGCATTGAGCCATACTGAAGGATTCTCATTTTATTATACTGCTGGTGTAGCTGCAACTGTTCCTGGTGGCCACCCCACACATATTACACCGGGTATTGAAACCATCAATGACTCGGTTTCTGTAAAGCAGTTTGTTGAAAACAGGATTGAAGAAAATGTGGATTATATCAAGATCATAAAAGAATCCAGTATATGGTTTGGACAATCTCAAGAAACACCTTCACTTCCCAACGATTCCGTCAAGGCCATCATTGCGTATGCACATGCCAAAGGACTGAAAGCCGTTGTGCACATTGGATCACTTGAAGAGATGACCACCATCGCACCATTCAAACCCGATGGTTTTGTGCATATGTGGTATACTTCAAAAGATTCAGAATTAACCAATGAGAAATTAAATACAATAAAAGAATCAGGTGCATTTGTTGTGCCTACTGCCATGGTAAATAAACGTGCGCTGGAACTTACAGAAAAGGAAGGACCTGTTTTTGCAGCCTGGGCGAAAGAAAATTATCTCCCGATGGAAAAAATCAGAGAAAGTATCAAAGCTGTTCATGATGCAGGTATACTAATTTTAGCAGGAACCGACAACGGAAATTTTGATTTGAATTGGGGGGACGATCTTGTCAATGAACTAATCATCTATAAGGAATCAGGATTGACGAATATTGAAGCACTAAAAACCGCTACTGGAAATCCAGCAAAAGCGTGGGAGATCTCCATTGGTTTACTGAAAGTAGGGAGTAAAGCCAATATGTTGTTGTTGAATGGAAATCCCGTTGAAGACCTTGAAAACCTTAGGAATATTCACACCATTTGGAAAACGAATTGACAACTTTCTTCATGGTGAAACTTATATGGACATAGTGCATTGAGATTCATCAATGATATGTGAATGACCCGGCTAATGATATAATCGTTACCTTTGCGCTGAGCCATCCCCAATCTATTTCATGCGATTCCTGTATTATGTGATCCTACTGCCCTTTAGTCTATTGCCGAGTTGGGTCCTGTACAGGATTTCTGATATTATGTACCTGGTCCTGTACCGCATCATGGGCTATCGGAAAACGGTAGTACGCACCAACATTCAGAATTCGTTTCCGGAGTATACCGCAAAAGAACGGCTAAGCATTGAACGTGAATTTTTCGTTCACTTTTGTGATATCATTATAGAGTCAATCAAAACTTTTTCAATTTCTGAAAAGGAACTTGAACAACGGTTCGTTCACAGCAATCCGGAAATCTTTAAAAAATATTTTGATAGTGGCCAACATGTAACTTTGGTAGGTGGCCATTATGGAAACTGGGAAATGTTTGCGGTAAGTGCCGCCAAAAATATTCCCCATCATCCCCTTGCGCTCTTTACACCTTTGCGGAATAAATTCATGAACA
>JBGTGG010000372.1:0-10765 GCA_041746855.1 Cyclobacteriaceae bacterium
ATGATTTTCTTTTCCTTTTCACGATCGGCATTGTTATAGCGGTTGATATAAAACCGTTTCAATGTTTCCAAGAAGGCGCTTGCCGCTTTGTAAGTTGTGGAGTCAAATTTATCAATGGATAAATTCTCCAGGAATTCAGCACCCGAACCGACTTCTTCTACCTCATTCCGCAATTCCCTTTTTAACAATGCCAGGTCTTGTTCTACCTTTTCCCGTGTCTCGATGCTCAGCGACTTATAATTGTTGAGCGTGTATTGCAGGCGCGTTTCCAATTCAGGAATAAAATACACTTTCTTATAATCCGAATTGGCCATTACTTTATCATACAGATAAAATTCATTTTCGAAATGATTGTCTTTAAACTGGGTGACCATTGCTGCTTCAAAAGCCCACCGCGAAGCCATCAAATCGCCAACAAAAGGAACCGTTGCTGTATTGCCAATGGCAGGGTTCAACTTATCAAATTTCACCACCACCCCACTCAAAATCAATTGCGGAATAATCAACAACGGGATCAAAATATAAATCGTAACTGCGGAATTAAATGCAGAGGAGATGTTCAATCCCAATAGATTGGCAAAACAAGAAGTGGTGAACAATATAAACCAATGATTCAAGATAAGTCCATCAATCTTCAGGATGTAGCTACCAATGATTACAAAGGAAAGTGTTTGAATTGCCGAGAGCGAAAATAAAATCACCAACTTCGACATCACATAACTGCTTCTGCTCAGGTGTAAGAATGATTCGCGTTTAAGGATTTTCCGGTCACGGATAATTTCTTCTGCACTTACTGTCAACCCCATGAAAAGTGCAACGATAACGCTTATGAAAAGGTATGCCGGTATGTTCATGTTTTTGCCAAACACGTACGCATCCGAAACTATATCATCCACATTGTAATACCGTACAATAAATGCCAGGATCATTGCCAGTACCGGAGCCTCTAGCAAATTGATGATCATATATTGTTTGTTATGGATTTTTGCCTGGACATCGCGCAAAGCAAACAAACGCATTTGTTTCAACCGGGGTGGAATGCGCAAACTAGATTCGGGTGGACGCTTCTCCTCGTCTACCGACTTTAGATCAAAGTTCTTGGCAAAAATATTATTCCATTGTTCTGAGGTGAATTTTCGCTCATTGGTGAAATGGCCATACTCATTGATCACTTTTGTTTCAATGATGTTGAAAATTTGTTCGGGGTTTACATTTCCACAATCGTGACACTCACCAACACTGCTGTTGATCAGGTCAATGCTTTTCTTGAAGTAAACAATAGCATCCACCGGATTGCCATAATAAATTTGATAGCCACCGGTATCCAGTATCAGCAACTTATCAAACATTTTAAAGATGTCGGATGAAGGTTGATGGATCACTGCAAAAACCAATTTACCTTTTAAGGAAAGTTCTTTTAGCAAGTCAATGATGTTTTCAGAATCGCGTGAAGACAACCCACTGGTAGGCTCATCGCAGAAAAGCACTGCCGGTTCGCGCAACAATTCCAATCCGATATTTAGACGTTTACGCTGCCCGCCACTAATGGTCTTTTGAAGAGGTGATCCCACTTTTAAGTCTTTGGTTTCCTCCAATCCCAAATCCTCCAACACTTTCATTACCAGTGTTTGTATCTCTGCACCGCTTTTATCATTAAAGCAAAGCTTGGCAGCGTAGTATAGGTTTTGAAAAACAGTAAGGTCTTCAATGAGCAAGTCGTCTTGCGGAACAAATCCGATGACGCCTTCTATTTTTTCGGGATTGTTATGCAGGTCAATACCATTGATCAACACGCTTCCCTCGGAAGGCTTTTCGGTTCCATTCAATACATTCAGCAAGGTGGATTTTCCTGCACCGCTGGCGCCCATCAACGCAATCAGGTTGCCCGATTCCTCTTCCAACGAAACATTTCGAAGTCCCAACTTTCCGCTTTTAAAAGCATAACTTATTTTCGATGCCTTGAATGTGATACGTGGATAATCACTTTGTACTTTAAACCGGCTAAGAATATCCCCGAAGTATAACGGTTCATCTTTGTCCCATTTTAGTGTACTCCCAACAGCGAGAATGCTAATGGCTCCCGATTTCAATGGTACACCATTCAGATAAACATCTGAAACACCACAATATTTAACAAAGTATAGTTCTACAAAAGATACATAGAGAACCGCTATAAAGCCATGTAAGTGCTCCCGGTTTATATGGACCGCCTTGGTGGTATGATCACGCTCACTGGAAGCTATTAACACATGTTCATGGTCCATTGATTGCACGTCCTTGCCTAATACAAATGCCTGAATGTCAATAAGTGCCTCTTTTGAAACTTTAAAATTTTGGGCAATTTGTGCCAACAGTTCTTCTTCTTTGGGGTGTACTTTTCCATCTGCAAGGATGATCCGGATGAGTTCAAATACAATTACTACTTTTTGCTTTTGTGTAAGTTCAATGCCAATCCCACTGCAAACTTCTTCTACCACACGTAAATCTCCTTTTTCCAAAATTGCCTGACCAAGTTGGTCGAGATAATCGTCAAAGAATTTCAAATATTTTGTAACCAATGATTGACTCAAATGGTCGTTGAGGAAAACACGAACTTGCTCCCGCTCCTGCTTGGTAACATCATCTACCCGCACAACAATGGCAAACAATTGAAGTATAGCCTTCAGAACGGATTCACTCATGATTTTCTGATTTTATAATCACTAAATATACTCAAAGATGCTTATTGGGTAAAAAAAAAGACCGGCACGAAACCAGTCTTTTATATCGTTTAGTAAAACACCTTTAGTCTGTAATGCTTTTGCGAACGCGTTCAACAATTGTAGCGATCTCTACCAGGTTCTTATCCGTTAACACCATATCAGCACGATTGTTTTTTATTTGATCTTCAATATTGAGTGCTGCATACGTTGCATCCAGTTTTTTCAAATCGTCCATCACCGCTGAAATCGGTTCGGTTTGCTCAAGGGATGAAAGCATAGTAACAAGTTCTGAAACAGATTTCTTTTGCTCCAATACGATGCGGATCAACGGGGTAAGCACCAGGTTGCGTGCATCATCAGGAAGGATATCTTTTGGATACGATTTCACCAACCCTGTTGAAATATAAAGGCCTTCAATAAAGCTTCCGGTAATCACCAAAGAAGCCAACCTGTTTCGGTTGTCATCACGAAGGAATCGTTCTGTTTGGTGAACAGCATCGTTTAGTAAAATTGCCAATGAATCCTTGTTGGAAATGTTGGCTTCAAAACGCTGTAAAACATCAAAGTCAAAGGATCCTATAATATTGAGGTTATCAGCCAACGTTTTGGCTGCAGCCAGGTAATCAATTGCTTCCTGGGTTTTGTCGTATGAACTTAAATATCCGATATCGGCAGTGTAAACTCCCAAATTCAAAGCGGCCTTGTCGCTGCGGGTGATATACTGATCAAGTTTTGTCCGTGGATTAACCAAACTCTGGTTAAATTCTGCACCTGTCGCTTGCAATAGGTACGGAATTTCAGACGGGGATGGTATGTTATAAACCACTTCTTCAATCTGATTCTTTAAGCTCTCTTCCGCGGCATCAAACTCCTCCGAGTTTTTATTTTTGTCATCACCAGAAGAGCCGCAAGAATTCATTCCCAAGGCTAACACGGCAGTTAAACAGAGATAGGACAATTGTTTAATTTTCATAGTCAGTACGTAAAGGTTTAAGAGAATCCAATTTTAACATATTTTTCACTCTCAAAAAAACCACTCCAATAAATTTTAGTGCATTTTACTCTCTATTTCAAAATCTTTTGTTTATTTTGACCTACATGTTCCCCTATTATTATGGTGTCTACTAGCTTGGTCAATAAAACAGTGCTCATCGATGATAGTGATATAGACCTCTTTATCCAACGAAGGTTTCTGGAAGTCTATAATTTCACCGATAATTTGGTTGCCTTTCGCTCTGCGGAAGAAGCGTTGGATTGGCTAAAAAATCAGGAAAGTGATGAAATACCCGATGTTATTTTCCTCGATTTGAACATGCCAGAAATTGACGGCTTCCTGTTTTTGGATGCATTTAAAGCATTACCGGACGAGGTTCGTGAAAAAACGAAAATTGTGGTGCTCACCAGTTCCAACAGTAGCAAAGACCGCGATCAGGCTTTTACCCATGTCAATGTAATTCAATTCATTACGAAACCATTAAAGCAAAATGATATTGAAGAGCTTAGGAAGTTGGTGGGGAGTGGAGAGAATTAACGGTCCAACCACAATTTGAATTCCTGAACCCGCTCGCGGGCCACTACTATATCTTTATCATCCGAACCTTTCAGGGTCAACTTCAAGCGACTGTTTAAATACGTTACAATATCCGTGAAGGCCTCGTCACAAATCAGGTACTTTCGGTTTATTCTAAAAAATTTATCTGCATCCACCATCTCTTGAATTTGTTCTATGGTATAGTCGAGAATCACCTTCCGGTTTTCAGTCGTAAAACAAAAAGTCGCCTTATCCTGACTATAAAAATAAAGAATATCTTCTACCGAAATCGTTTTCAGGTGCTCCCCTATTTTCACAACAAAGCGGGACTTGGTTTTTTTTGTAAGGGATTGCAAAGCGTGCTGTATGTTTCCCAGCATTGCGGCAGTATCAGGTGTCGAACCATTAAGTTTTCTGAACTTTGTCAACATGGCCTTAATATCATCCGGATCGACAGGCTTCAGAATGTAATCGATGCTGTTGACTTTAAAGGCTTTGATTGCGTATTCATCATACGCAGTTGTAAAAACAATCGGACAATCAATTTTTGTATGGTCAAAAATAGTGAAACTCAATCCATCGCCCAGTTGAATATCCATCAGCACTAAATCGGGATGAGGATTTGCATTAAACCACGCTATTGAATTTTTAACGGAATCAAGTTTATCGACTACTTCTATAGCGGTATCCACTTGTTGCAATATCTTTTGCAAGCGGGAAGCAGCCTGAGGTTCATCTTCTATTATCAACACCTTCATTTGGCAATCGAATTAGTATTTATAAGGGGAAGTTTTACGATGAAAAATTTTTCGGTCTTTTCCACTACCACCTTGTCGGTACTAAGGAAAGAATAACGGCTTATGATATTTTCCAAACCCATTCCGTTAGAATCTTCCAACGAAACATCTTTTTGTTGCAAAGTGTTTTCAACCACCAGGTATTTATCATCCGCATAAAGTTTTATTTCAAGCGGCATCTCTTTCGAAATCACATTGTGCTTGATCGCATTTTCAAACAACATCTGAATCGAAAGTGGCGCCACATGCGTGGATAAACCATTCAGTTCAATCCGCGTTATCAGATTATTCTCAAAACGGATGTGTTGCAAAAACAAATACGCATTCAAAAATTTCAGCTCCTCTTCCAGCGGCACGATTTCTTTATCGCGTGTATCCAGCACATAGCGGTATACTTCCGAAAGCTGCTTGATAAACTTGGCAGCTTTGTCCTGATCTTCATACACCAAATTGGTAAGTGCATTTAAACTATTAAAAAGAAAGTGCGGGTTTACCTGGCTTTTTAAATTATTATATTGTGCCTGGATATTTTCCTTTTGGAGTTGCTCTGCCTTCAACAACGTTTGTTTCCAGTTTAAGTAAAATTCGCGGCCATGCATAAAAAGTGAAATGATAAACGTGATCCCCAGCGCTACCACCACCATACCGCTGGTATCCCCAAAATCGAGTACGGTAAAATATTGAAATACATAAACCAGCAGGTATACAATTCCAACACTATAGACAGTCGTTCCGACAATACCGATAATAAACCTTTTTAAAGGTTCTTTTATCCACGAAACATAGTGATCGATAATGTGTGTTAACAAATTATTTCCTTTCCATAAAAATATCCACATACAGGCTGTATAAATGGAAACCAACAGGTAGATGGGAAGGCTGGAAGTAGCCTTTCGGTAAAGCAAGGTCATTAAAAAACCCGCCACAATCAGCAACAAAATATCCCTTGCTTCTTTAAGCCAAAATTTCTGTTGCTGATTCATGACGGGAATTTAGTGGTTCTATTTTAATTTGAATTTATTTTTTACAGGCACCTTCCATTTGCAGGGTCATGTCTTTACCCCATGTTGGCGCCAAAGGATTCTCACTTCTAAAAGATTCAAACTTAGCAATTGCTGCTGTATTTGTTGCACAGGCTTCATCGGTGCTGGAGCCAAAAAATTTAGCGGTTCCAAATTGCATTTGCGAAAGCAAGGCCAACGCCCGTGGGTTTTCAGGATTTAACTTCACGGCTTTGCTGAATTCCTGAAAAGCCATACCTGAATATTGCTGGCCACGTGAAGCCGGATCAATCGTAACACGGATCATGTGTACAAAACCAATCAACGCTACAATCTCCGATTCATTGGGCTTTACGGCTGCTGCTTTTTGCGCGAATGCTAGTGCTTTGTCAAGCAGTGCATCTTTCTTTGTCCCATCCTGTTCCTGCATGGCAGTAATTAACGTACCGTACCCCGCATAATAAAGCGGCTCCCACTTGTCAGTTTCTTTCTGTGCGATGCGCTCAAATCCATTCACAGCCGATTGAAAATCTTCCGGACTTTTTGCATTGTTTAACTGTTCAAGGCTTTTCTTCATGGTCGCGATGTATTTATCATCATTGGCATGAACGGCATTGGCAATCAATGCTAAAAGCAGACCTAACAACACGGGGATAAAATTTAAATTTTTCATAAGGGTAATTGTTTTGTTTAGTGAATTATAGACTTGGTAATTGATTTGTGGTTTTATTTTTAGATAAAGTGATGAACACACCCAGAAACAAAAATCGTTTTGCGGGCTGCGTGATCGGGCGACTTGCATAGAAACCATTCTCGTCAGGAGCTGCACTGTATTGATAGCCGAAGATATTGTCGCGGCCCATTAAGTTTGTGCACGATAAATGAACAATGATGTACGGCTTTGGCAAGTAACTGATGTTGGCGCTTAAGTCTTGATATGAAGGTGTCCTTCCGCCATTAAAGTCAGCAGTATTCGGATCATTATAGGTGCGTGGCGAGGCAAAAGAATAGGTCAATCCCAGTTGCGATTTTAGTTTGGTAAAGAAATGCTTATAGACCGCTGAGAAATTATGGCGTGAAGCAAAATTCGGTGTTGAAGCAACCGGAAAGTTCAGATAGTTGCGTTCGGTATCCAGATAAGAATAGGAAATCCAGTAATCAACATTTTTAAGTGATTTGTTATCGCGCCAGAATAGTTCAAAACCTTTTGCAAATCCATCCCCGGTATTTTCCAATGTGTTGGGATCAGCATTCACATATTTCACCAAATCAAAGTACCGTTTGTAATAGGTTTCTACACGGAACGTGCGACTGTTGCTGATAAACTGATAATTGGCGATGAAGTGTTCTGCTTGTTCTGATACAAGATCAGTATCCAAAATAAAATATTTATTCAAAGGTGTTTGGCGAAAGCGTCCATACGCCATCGATACCTGGCCATTTTCTCCTGTTTTATATCCCAATGAAATTCTCGGATCAACCTTGATGGTCTCCATCATTGAATTGTGTTCAGCCCGAACACCCACACGCGTTACGAATTTTGAACTGGCGTATAGATCCGCTTCCGCAAAACCCGCTGTGATCAGTTCTGTGAAACAGGTAGAGGCATTGCCAGACTGCTGATCAAATTCCCGGTTTAAAATTTCGACTCCTGTTTTTAATTCAATGTGATCGTTGATGGAACCGCTGACAACTGTCTTTGCATGAAGGCCGCGTTCGGTCATCACTGCTGAATAATTATTGTCAATCTGTACATCATTTTCGGAAACTGTATAGGAAAGGCCCGAGCGGATACTCCAATTTTCATTGATCGCCCCCTGATACACTCCGTTGAGGTGCGTGTAGTTGTTGGTCAGGTCATATAAAAACTTGTTGTCTTGGTTGCCAATTTCATGTTCATACAAAGCAAAATTGGCGTGATCGATATTGCCATAAAATTTCACCATTCCGGTTTTGCCCACCGATTGCCGAACCGCACTACTTGCACTGATCGAAGATGGTGCTGTTGCCCAGTCTACTTCCTGTTTGATCAAATCAAAATACGGTGTGATATTGGTGTACTGAATTTTTGCTCCGGCAGATCCACCTTCCCAAGCCTGGGTATGCGCTACATCAGCTCCCACCGACATCAAACCAATATCCGTGCGGTTTTCTTCTTCCTTATCTTTGGAATCCAACGCCAACACGGAAGATAATGCTTGTCCATACTCGGCTGAATATCCACCCGTACTAAAACTTGTTCCTTTAAACATGAAGGGAAGAAACCTTCCGCGTGATGGTGTATTGGGAGCTGCTGGACTATACGCATCCAGCACTACATTGCCATCAATAAACGTTCGGGTTTCATTACCATCACCGCCCCGTACAAAAAGCCTTCCACTCTCCCCCACTTTTTGGGTTCCCGGCAAGGTGTTCAGCGCCCCGGCTATATCGGCAGTTGCGCCCGCAGTGGTGGCAATGTCAAGTGCTTTGAAAACCGTTCTTCGTGATTCATCACTGGCAGTGAACGAACCTGCCGTAATGGTGACCGCATTGAGTTGGTTTATGGACTCTTGCAATTCAACGTCTATGGAAATGGGATTTCCATTTAATAAAATTGCTTTTTGAAATTCCTTGTAGCCCACAAACGTCACCACCAGGAATTGTTCACCACGTTCATCGGAAGCGAATTCAAATTTTCCGCTGGCATCGGTGGTGGTGCCATCATATGTATCGCGTAAGAAAACATTGGCTCCGGGAATGGCTTCACCGTTGTTGTCGGTTACGGTTCCTGAAATTTTGGTTTGGCCGTTGGTGAGGAAAGGAATGATTAAGAAGAGGTAGAGTAATCTTTTCATTAGGGTTGTTTCTGAATTCGAAGGCAAGATGTGGGCTATACGAGGGATTCTATAATTTGAGTTACCGAACTGTAGAGGAGGGCGGATGAGTTGTTGGGGGGTGAGGATGAGCCAGAATCAGTATTGCCGATATCCGCCAATTTGAGGTGGGATATCGGCAACGGTGACCGATCAACCGGGGTGAAAATAATCGTGATACACAAGAAAAGGGAGCCCTTTTCACACAAAGGCGGAAACTGTAATAGCTAAAAGACTAATCGGAAAAAGTGCATTTTAAGCAACAATTGGAGGAATCTTAAAGGATCATGGATTTGAAAATACAAAAACAAATGAAAAATTGTGAGGCCTTTTTGGATACTTTAGGCAATCAATTACCTTCGAGTAGCAACCATTAGCGATATATCGGCAACTGTATGCCGATACGCAATTGTTGTGTGCAATACTTCTGGACAATGAGAGTAATAATTTTAAACATATTTATTTTGGGTACAATACAACTCTTTGGACAAATTGAGAGTAGGGATTTAATATTGACTCAAGAGCAGAATGAAGATTGGTTTCTTCATTTAGAACAGAGTGATCTGAAAGACCAAGTTGTATTAGTCAATAAGAGAATTTTATCAGATACAAATGTTTTTATACCCAACAAAACGGACCGATACATAGCAGAGAATTTGAACGGGAGACTTATAGGATATTGTAAACCTATAATAGTAGCTGGAGGAATACCCATTTATATTGGAAATGGGACCAAGACAAGCGATATTAAAAGCTTGACTGGATTGTTAACTATAAAAACGATAAAATCAATTGAAGTCATTCCCGAGGAGAGGGCTATAGAGATATATGGATTTAAAGGCGAGTGTAAAGAACTTTTAGTGACGATAAAAAGGAAATCAACAAAAAGGAAATTAGAGAAGCTGGAAAAAAAGATACACCCACCAATTGTGATAAAGAATATTAGATGGCGACATTGAGGTACTGCACACAACAATGTGCATAATCAATGGCGGGGCTTTGGAGTTTATTCGTATTTTAGTTTTCAAATACGCTTCGGTGTCGTGGGACAGAAACGGAGTAGGTCGGTCTTGACATTTCGCTTCGCTGCATTTTCAAGCCCTTCCATACCCCGCCACAGCTTATGCACTGGCGTTGTGCGTCATGCCTTTAAGACACTGTTGACAATGAAGAGAATACTTATAAGCTTTTTTGTACTGTTTCCAATACTAAGTTGTAGTAAACAAGAAACACTCATTACAATAGTTGACATAGGAGATAACAATCGACTCGAAATCGGGAAACAATTGAGAATAATAAATAAGTATTCTCCAAAAATAGTTGGTCTTGACTTTCATCTAGTACCTGACAGCCTAGACAGGGATACAATTTTAGTAAGTGAGTTGAACAAAATGAATAATTCACTTCAAGTTGTTCAACTTCATAATTTTATTGAGCCAATGGACTATTGGGACAGTCTCGAAATATCTCATTCAAAATTTAAAATTAAATTCCATGGATTCTCAAATGTGACGGCTGACAAGGATACTGTTTTTGAGAAAACACTACCAATGGCTCAAGTCTTTCAAAACCGGACAGTAAACTCATTCGGCTTCGTAGCTGCAATAAATTCATTTGGACTTAAGCCTGAGTATAGGGACACAGGAGTAGAGTATTTACGACTAAAATTAAGTGGACTTGGCAAATGCTATAAAATTATAACAAGACATGATTTGGCTTCGGGTAATTTTAATAAAGGGGTGTCTTGTCCTGAAATAGGTTGACACAAAAGTCAACCAAAATGAATCAATTAGAATTAAAAGAAAGTATCATTGCGGAGTATTTATCCACGGGGTTAAGCTTTCGTAAATTGGGAACTAAACATGGAATCAATTTCCGG
>JBGTGG010000373.1:0-2611 GCA_041746855.1 Cyclobacteriaceae bacterium
CATTACCGCCAAAGAAGTAAAAGACTTAGCAATAGATGCAATATTAAAAATTGATTTCTCATTATGCGTAATACCTAGTTGATCATTTGAGCTTATTATCTTTTCATACAACACACTATCTCCATAAACAACTCCAATGGCAACACTTGAGATGTTATTTTCAGATATATACTGTAAAACAAGGCTATCGATATTTACAGTCAATTGCGCTTGGCCAATTGCTGCTCTAACGATAAAGACACAAAAAAATATTAAGATTAAATTTCTTTTCACTTATATAACATATTCCGAATAGTTGACCCATTACGCCAGGCTATGGCAAGTGGCGGTTTTGAAATCTTTTCTGTCCACCGAGACCAAACGTAATAACAAGATAAATATTTTCGTCAACACTTTCGCCTGCCATTTGACATAGCTATTGTTGTGGCTCGTGCTATTTCAATTTTTTAAATGTCAATTTTGTTCCTGTCTGTTTCATTCAATAAAATTCTTCAATTTCAATAAGGTCTCCAGTTTGCTTGAAATAGTAATCTTTATTTCCAACGATACTTGAAAAAAACCACGAAAGGGATATTCTGTCGCCAGGCAATAAGTCATAGGTGTATAGTCCATAACAAGGCTTTGCTGAAGTTGAAGAGTGTCCCTTTTTTATTTCTTTTCCTCTCCCTAAAATTAGGTAGTCTTTTTTGTCAACCGTCTCGAATGTCAATGTGTCGGTTTTTGTATTTATGTCAACCCATTTTCCACTTAAGTCAGTCGAAGTAATTACGTGATCAAAATTTAACAAGGTCAGCATGAGAGTCAAGATGGCTAAGTATTTCATTCTATCTTTTTTGAAAGTCCAAATTGTCCAAGGGGCATGAGCCACAACAATTGCGTATCCGCATACAGTTGCCGATATACCACCTCAAATCCTGTGCTATCGGTAATGCTAATATTTCCCTATTGGCCAACATCTGTATTTTTTATATTTACCGAAAGGTACACTTTTTGGCAATTCCGTAAAATACCTTCAATGCCATAAAAAAAAAAGGACACCCATCGATGTCCTTTTAACTTCATTAAATAAATTCAGTAATTACTTCGCTGCTTCAAAACGCTTTGAAACTTCTTCCCAATTCACCACATTCCAGAATGCAGCAACATAGTCTGGTCTTTTGTTTTGATAATTGAGGTAGTACGCGTGTTCCCAAACATCCAATCCTAAAATTGGGGTTCCCTTTTCTTCTGCAACATCCATCAACGGATTATCCTGATTGGGAGTAGATGTAACCGCCAGCTTACCATCTCCACCTACAATCAACCAGGCCCATCCTGAACCAAAGCGTGTAGCAGCAGCAGCAGAAAATTTAGACTTGAATTCATCAAATGATCCGAATGCTGCATTGATAGCATCTGCCAATGCACCGGATGGAGAACCTCCAGCCTTTGGCCCCATTACGGTCCAGAATAAACTGTGGTTATAGTGGCCACCACCATTGTTGCGGATCGCTGCACTGTACTTTGAAATATTCTTACAGATATCTTCTATCGATAGGTCTTCGGCACCTGATCCGGGGAGTGCATTATTCAAATTAGTAACATACGCATTGTGATGCTTACCGTGATGGATCTCCATCGTGCGTGCATCAATGTGTGGTTCCAATGCGTCATTTGCGTATGGAAGAGAGGGCAATGTAAAAGCCATAATTAGTATTTATTTAAACTGTTAAACATGTATTTTGAAGGATGTCAAATATACAACCATAAGCCCGGTGATAAAATTCAATAGGGCCAAAATTTTATAATCTTTTGATGTCAATCACGCTTATCGCGGATGAATGTAAAGAACGTATCAAGCAACTCCTTTCCTTCCACCTGCATAATCCCGGTAGTAATCTCCGTTCTGGGATGTAGCAAGGGTTTACCAACGATTGAAAAGCCGCGCTGCACATCGGATGCCCCATATACGAGTCGTTGCAATTGTACCCAATGCAAGGCACCTGCACACATGACGCACGGCTCCAGCGAAACATACAACGTACACTCGTTCAAATATTTTGAACCTAAATAATTGGAGGCCGCTGTGATGGCCAACATTTCAGCATGGGCTGTTGCATCGTTTAACTTCTCTGTTTGGTTATGTGCCTTGCCGATGATCCGGTTCTTTGAGACTACCACAGCACCCACCGGAACCTCACCGATCTCCAATGCATAGCGTGCTTCTTTCAGCGCCTCCCGCATAAAGTACTCATCCGAATACAATTCCATTATTTAACTTTTATGCTCGACATGATGGCATGCGCGGTAATTTCCCAATCCGGGCGCATTCGTCTGGGACAACTAAATGAAAATACCAATGTTCGATTGGGCTCAACTAAATATTTAATATATGTATACTCCAGTACCGGAGCCTGCTGTTCGAGCGACATGTTTTTTCCATTCATGCGTGATTCAAATTCAAAAAACACAAACTTCTTTTTATTGATTTCTGAAATTCCTTCGTTCAACATATCCACCCGATCAAACATATTCATCAGGCTGGACTTAAAAAATTTCTGTGCAATTTCAAGGTCATTGTCGGGCCATTGCGTAGCCGAAATGTTTACACTAAAAGCAATCAACCGATCCT
>JBGTGG010000374.1:0-6180 GCA_041746855.1 Cyclobacteriaceae bacterium
TGGAACAATCCTCGCGCTCTACGCTGCAAATACTCATTCGAAATTAATTCAAAATACAGTTGATAATTAAGATACCGATCGGTATCTTTGAATCATGATTCGTGATCCTGCGCGCACCCGTGAGCAAATCCTTGAGCAAGCAGGGATTTTATTTAACTCACAAGGTTATAAGGCCACTTCCATTAGTGAAATCACGGATGCAACGGGTTTCACAAAAGGTGCCATCTACAAACATTTTAAAAATAAAGAAGCGCTGGAACAGCAAACTGTTTTTTACCTTTTCCAGAAAGTGACCAGCGACCTTGAGAAGAGAGTGAAAGCTGAGAAAACTGCTGGAGATAAATTGCGTTCCATTTTCAACTATTACAAGCTCTACATTTCAAGTCCACCGATTCAAGGCGGTTGTCCATTGGCAAATGCTTCTGCCGAAGCGGATGATGCGAACCCAGCCCTTCGCAAAAGTGCGTTGAAAATGATGGAAGTGCTTCGGACATCCCTTCGTAAGATTTTAGAAAATGGAATCCGCTTCAAACAATTAAAACCAACAATCGATGTTGAATTTTACGTTACTTTGATCATCGCGTGTCTGGAAGGCGCTGTCATGATTAGCAAATTGCAGCGAAACACCACGGACATCAATCGCATTATTAAACATTTAGAAAATCAAATCCGTGAAATAGAAAACTAAAAAAATTTATACACGCAAATACCGATCGGTATCTACCCCAAAATGAAAAAATATGCAAAAGACCATCACAAAAGCAATTGGAGGTTTTCTTAACACCCTGGCGCTCGTGGCGCCACAAACCAGTGCTACGCTTGGATTTAAGTTATTCTGTTATCCTGTTCGTGCTAAGCTTAAAAACCATCATGCTCAATTCCTGACACAGGCAAAAGTATTTACCTATGATTTTGATCGCAACACCCTTCAAGTTTATAAATGGGGAAACGGCTCAAAGAAAATTTTATTCCTGCATGGTTGGCAAAGCCATACGTATCGGTGGAAGAATTATATCGAAGCGATTTCGAAAGATGAGTATACGATTTATGCAATGGATGCTCCGGCCCATGGACTTTCCAGTGGATCATTTTGTACCGTTCCGTTATACAGCAGTTCGATAAAACATTTGCTATCAAAACTTGGTCACATTGATACAGTAGTGGGCCACTCCATTGGCGGCTTTAGCATTCTCCATTTGCTTTATCAGGAAGAACACCCTATCGACAAGTTGGTAATCATGGGGGCACCGGGAGAGGCCACAGACTTTCTTTCTTTCTATAAAGAAACATTGAACCTTTCCGCAAGGACTACGCAACTGATAAAAAATAAATTTGAAAGTTATATCAACAAACCCATTGAATATTATTCATCGGCTCGGTTTGCTTCTACGATGATCACTCCAGGGTTAATCATTCATGACAGACACGATGATGAAGCGATGTATCACTACGCAGAAAAATTAAATAGTACCTGGTCAAACTCAAAATTGATTGCGACCGAAAACCTTGGTCATAATTTAAAATCTGCCGAGGTTGTTGCACATGTAGTTGACTATATAAAAGAACCGCTTCATACAAAGCAATCCGTAAACAAAAATAATACAGTAACGGCTTGATTACTTTGATGTAAGTTTATCGATAAGGGCTTCTGTGGAACGATCCAGGATTTCAAAGACAGTTTGAAACCCTTTCTCGCCACCATAATATGGATCGGGTACTTCTTCTCCATTTTGTAGCGGATCGTATTCCCGCATCAGCGTAATTTTGCCAATCTGTTCTTCTTTGTATTGCAACTTGAAAATATTGGCCAAATTACTTTTATCCATTGCAACTATTAAATCATAATAATCAAGGTCTATAGGCTGAAGTTGGCGGCCAATATGGTCAATGGTGATGCCTTGTCGCTGTGCGTTGGCAATGGTTCGCGTATCGGGTGGGTCGCCAATGTGATAATTGGCGGTGCCGCATGAATCCACTTCAAATTGATCTTCAATACCGCGTTGTTTAAGCTTATGCTTAAAAATAGCTTCGGCCAATGGCGACCTGCAGATATTGCCTAAGCAGACAAATAAAATTTTTTTTCTTTCCATGTGCTTTAAAAATAAGGATTTGCGAAGATATTTTGAAGTTGTAGGTTACCAAAACACGAAAAACAAGAATTTACCTTCGCATAGCACGCTTAAGTTAACCGCCTTTTGGTTACGGCCTCCTTGGAAACAAGGGGGCTTTTTTGTTGGATATAATTATATAATTCTAATGCATAAAGCTGCATAATTATACAGCTCTATGCATCTTTACTGATCTTTACTTTTCTAAAAAAATGCTATGGAGTTTCTTCTCATCACCGAACAATACGCGCCTGGAATTGCACTTATTCAACTCAATCGTCCCAACGAATTAAATGCACTCAATTTACAATTGATGCAAGAGCTCCGCGACACCTTAAAAAGTCTCGACCAAAACAAAGAAGTCCGTGTAATCATTTTAACAGGAAATGAAAAAGCATTTGCAGCGGGTGCAGATATCAAACAGATGGCTGATAAAACCGCCATCGATATGTTGATGATTGATCAGTTTAGTACGTGGGATCAAATCAAAAAAACCAGAAAGCCCATCATCGCTGCTGTGTCGGGTTTTGCACTGGGGGGTGGATGTGAACTTGCAATGACCTGCGACATGATCATCGCATCGGAGACTGCAAAATTTGGTCAACCGGAAATTAAAATTGGTGTCATGCCGGGGGCTGGTGGAACACAGCGTTTAACCAACGCCATCGGAAAAGTAAAAGCAATGGAACTTGTACTCACCGGTCGGTTTCTTTCGGCAGAAGAAGCATTACAGTATAAGCTCATAAATAAAGTAGTGCCAGTAGAAATGTATTTACAAGAAGCTGTTTCGCTGGCCAAAGAAATTGCAGCCATGTCGCCCGTGGCTACTTTGCTTGCAAAAGAATCGATCAACCGGTCTTTTGAAACACACCTGGAAGAAGGCCTGCATTTCGAACGAAAAAATTTCTACATGACGTTCGCATCCGAAGATCAAAAAGAAGGAATGAGCGCGTTTATAGAAAAACGAAAACCCAATTATTCTGGGAAATAATTTTACTTAACGGAGAAACCAAATCCTGCGGTTACAGTATTGTATTCCTGTAAGGTATAATCCCCATAGATATAAAACACACCCAGTAAAATCCGTAGCCCGGCATTTAAACGGAAACCATTGTTCCTATAAGAAAGTGAAATTGGATCCGTAAGGATTTGCCCTTGCGAAATCTCATAGCTACCCTTCATATTGGTTTTGGTATCCACTAAATTATACCCAACCCCTCCATATACGGTTAGCACTGATAATTTTTTCGAAACTTGTGCCTGAAACAACCATGCTGAAATTCCGAAATCTAGCTCTTGCGGACGCGAATCTCCTCCATCACCAAAACTCCCCGACATGTTCGCTGCACCTGAAATTCTATTGTATGCTACCAAAACCGATAAATCAATCGGTGCCATTTTTAATCCCGGAATCCATTGTTTAAAGTCGTGCATTAGCCCTACTCCCCACAATTGCACTTCGGTGCTGCCTGCGCTTACTTTTGGCATAAACCTGATTTTCAAATCCGTTCCTTTCACTGTACCGATACCAAATTGTATCATTGGGGTAAGTACGCCACTGATTTTAAATATTTCTTCAAAGTCAAGTCCTTCAGGACCTTCAAAGGTTGTGTTGTTGCCATCATTTACTTCATACGTTGTGTCATCCCCGGGACCAACGATCGTGGGTGCCTGACCAGATACGGGGGAAATCAATACGGTTTGCTCGAGGCCAAGCGAACTAGGAGAGAAATAATTTTGTGAGCTCGGAATAAAAACTCCCGTTGCCGTAATCCCAATATCAAAACCAAATTTTTTATGCACCTTGGCAGAGGTGATCCAACCTCCATTGAATCCATACGAAAGCCCATCAAAGATGGGTTCCAAATAGGCATTGGTAAGTTTGTTGGCATCCGACTGGCCTGCACGGAGAAATTCAGTAAGGCCGTCTTGCGCAACAACATTAAAGGAAGAGAAAATAAATAAAATGGGTACACTTATTTTTTGTAACAGAGAGTATCCTTTATTAAAATTCATACAAAGCTTTTGGTTGTGGTAAAGATACAAAGATTACCAAATTCATATTTAATCACTTTTAATTCACGACCTTGCGAATCTTATGATTTTGTGTTAATGATGATATTCCTGTACAGGATTTTTGTATCGCTTTCCCGGTTTTTTCTAGTGATTGCAAAACCCTTCAGTCCGAAGGTTGCTGCATTTCTAAAGGGAAGAAAAAACCTGTTGTCGAAAATCAAAAATGCATTCAAAGAAAATAAAGATCCGGTTTTTTGGATTCACTGTGCATCGCTCAGCGAATTTGAACAAGGCCGTCCGTTGATCGAAAAATTCCGTAAGCAATTTCCTGACTATAAAATTCTACTTACTTTTTTCTATCCATCCGGATATGATGTCCAAAAAAATTATGAGCATGCTGACTTTGTTTTTTACCTGCCATTGGATACACCAAAAAATGCAGAGCAGTTTATCAAAAATGTGAAACCGGCCCTGGCTTTATTCGTCAAAAACGAGTTTTGGCATCATTACATCCGTCAACTAAAACAAAAGAGTATTCCGCTCATTTTAATTTCCGCTGTTTTTAAAAATACCCAACCATTCTTTAAACCCTTCGGTGATTTCTTTCAAAACATCCTCTTCAACTTCACGCATATATTTGTTCAAAATGACGAATCTATACGATTGCTAAAATCCATTGGGATTACCAATTGTTCAAAAACCGGGGACACTAGGTTCGACCGGGTATTTGAAGTTGTCCAAAATGCGGAAGAAATCCCAATCGCGAAAGCATTCAAAGACAACCAAAAGGTTATTGTGGTGGGAAGTTGCTGGCCTGAAGATTTGGATGTGTTGATTCCCTTTATCAATGAAAGTAAATATCAACTGAAGTTTATTATCGCCCCACACGATATTTCAGAAGAGTTTATTTCGGAAATAGAAGGCGCCATCGAAGGGAATTCCATCCGATATTCACGTGCAAACGGAAACCTGGAAGACCATCAGGTGCTAATCATTGACAATAAAGGTTTGTTGTCCCGACTTTACCGATATGGTGAATTCGCCTTTATTGGAGGCGCCTATGGAAAAGGGCTTCATAATATCTTAGAAGCAGCATGCTATGGTATTCCTATATTCTTTGGTAACAAGAATTATGAAAAACATGAAGAAGCGGTTACACTCATGAATTATGGCGGTGCTTACGCAGTTGTAGACTATCCCGATATGAAAGCCAAGTATGCATTGTTGAACATCCCTGAAACATTTTTGTTGGCGTGTGATGTTACTAATCTTTATGTAAAAGAGAACCTTGGCGCAACGGATAAAATCATGAAGTACATCCAAAAATTATTGCCATGATGTTGAAAGGATTAGTCATGCGATCCACCGGCTCGTGGTATGAAGTAGTGGGGGAAGATGGTCAGGAGTATCAATGCCGCATCCGCGGAAAAATAAGGTTGGAAGGAATCAAAGAAACCAATCCGATAGCAGTGGGTGACTACGTGCTTTTTGAAATGGACCACGGCACCGGAAACATTACCACCATTGTTGATCGGAAAAATCACATCCTTCGCCAGTCGGTAAAAAAAACCGGGCACTCACAAGTGCTGGCAGCAAACATTGACCAGGTGTTGCTTGTTGCCACATTGGTGCAGCCGCGTACTTCGCTTGGCTTCATCGATCGTTTTTTGGCCACTGCGGAATCGTTTCGCATTCCCCAAGTTTTGGTCTTTAATAAATATGATCTTTTAAAACCCAATGAGGTTGAGCAACAAAAAGCGTTGATGGATTTATACAATAAGATTGGTGTTGATACGCATCAAGTTAGTGTGCTCGATGATGACCTTTCTTTTTTGAAAGAAATTCTGGAAAACAAAGTAACTTTAATTGCCGGCCACTCCGGTGTAGGAAAATCAACGCTGCTTAATAAACTATCCCCTGGCATTCAGCAAAAAATTGGTGACATTTCTGATTTCTCCGAGAAAGGAAAACACACGACTACCTTTGCTGAGATGTTCAAATTAAATGCGACCACATTTATTATCGATACTCCCGGAATAAAAGAGTGGGGATTAGT
>JBGTGG010000375.1:0-1831 GCA_041746855.1 Cyclobacteriaceae bacterium
ACATTCGCACCACTCGGTCCGTACCTGGTAACGAAAGACGAAATCCCTGATCCCAATAAACTGAAACTTTGGCTTACGCTGAATGGAAAGAAAATGCAAGACGGCAATACCAATGATTTTATTTTCAATGTACAGCATGTAGTGGCTTATCTGTCGCAATTTATGAGTTTGATGCCGGGCGATATTATTTCAACCGGTACACCCGAAGGCGTAGGGCTTGGACAAAAGCCACCGTTTTATCTTAAAGCTGGTGATGTAATTGAATTGGGAATTGATGGGTTGGGAACTGCTAGACAAGAAGTGAAAGCCTGGTCTTGATGACAATCGATTCACATCAACATTTTTGGAAATACGATCCTGTTCGTGATAGTTGGATCACTAACGATATGGATAAAATCAAGGAGGATTTTATGCCCGAAGATTTGAAGCCCTTGCTCGATGAAAATGAAATAGAAGGATGTGTTACAGTACAGGCAGATCAATCCGAAACCGAAACAGAATTTTTATTGGGATTGTCAAAGGAACATGATTGGATAAAAGGTGTCGTGGGCTGGATTGATTTGTTGGCCGATGACCATGAGCAACGCCTTGATCATTATAAAAAACATCCAAAATTTAAAGGCGTACGCCATGTCTTGCAAGCCGAGCCCGATGGGTTTATCAGCAATCCACGTTTTATAAAAGGAGTAGCATCGCTTTCCAAAAGAGATTTGACCTATGATATTCTCACCCACGAGAAGCAATTGATTGAAGTGTTGACTTTTATCAATAAATTACCAACGATGAACCTGGTAATCGATCATATAAGCAAGCCGAATATCAAAAGCAAATCATTTAAATTATGGTCAGCCCACATGAAAGAAGTGAGTACATACAAACATGTTCACATCAAACTCTCGGGTATGGTAACAGAGGCCGATTGGCATTCATGGACCATTGAGGATTTGAAACCGTATGTTGATTTTTGTCTGGAAAATTTCTCTCCCAATCGTTTGATGTTTGGATCGGATTGGCCGGTATCGTTGGTGGCGGGTTCTTACAAAAAAGTTGTGGATGCTTTAAAACTATGTATCAAAGAATTACCGCAAACTGATCAGGACCAAATAATGGGCGGTACAGCAATGAAATTTTATAATCTAAAATAATGGACTTAAAACTTACCGGTAAAGTATTCATCGTGACGGGAGGTGCAAAAGGCATCGGGGAAGCCATCACATTGGAACTTGCAAAAGAAGGTGCAATTCCTGTTATCGTAGGTAGATCAAAACCTGAAGCTGAAACCCTTTCAAAAAAAATTACTGCGGATGGAGGAAAGTGTTTGGTGATTGTAAAAGAACTGGGAGTTGATGATGTATGCAAATCGATTGTTGATGATACGGTATCCGTCTTCGGTAGGATCGATGGCATTGTCAACAATGCGGGTGTCAACGATAGTGTCGGATTGGAAAAGGGGAGTCCGGAGGCTTTTAAAAAATCAGTGTTGACCAACCTGAGCCACTATTATGATTTAGTTCATTATGCTCTGGCGTATTTAAAGAAATCCAAAGGATCCATTGTCAACATCAGTTCGAAAACAGCATTGACCGGACAAGGAGGAACGAGTGGCTACGCTGCGAGCAAAGGTGCGCAACTCGCGCTTACGCGTGAATGGGCAACCGAATTGCTTCCGTATGGAATCCGTGTGAATGCTATTGTTCCTGCCGAAGTGATGACACCCCTTTATCGGAAATGGGTGGATACATTTGACAACCCGGAAGAAAAATTAAACCGCATCATTTCCAAGATACCCCTTGAAAAACGAATGACCACCAGCGAAGAGATAGCGGCAACA
>JBGTGG010000376.1:0-5950 GCA_041746855.1 Cyclobacteriaceae bacterium
GAAATTAGAAACAAAAATTAAATCCTGACCAACGACATGGACTTAGACTTAAAATTTAACGATTGACATTAGTTAACTATTAACAGGGAAACCCAACAGCATGCAACAATAGCTATGTCAAATGGCGGGCGAAAGTGTTAATGAAAATATTTATCTTGCTACTGCGTTCGGTTACGGTGGACAGAAAAGGTTTCAAAAACCGCCACTTGCCATAGCCGAGCGTTAGCACCAATGTTTTTTGAATGAGAGCAATCATACTAATAGGAACATTATTTTTGACCATTTCGACATTTGGACAAAATCGAAAGGATTGGACTCAACTTGACTTTTTAAACAAAGACAGTGAAAATCCATTCATGACCGAGAACAATATTTCGGGACTGTGTTTCATCATCCTTTCTGACAACTTCGACTATTATAAAAAACCAATAATTATTAGGTCGACAGACAATAAAGAAATTGTTCGAATAGAATTCATTGATTCGTTGGGAATGACTACCACGTTTAAAGGACAATCATACCGACAATTTGATATTAAGAACCCATTTAAGCCCTGGTTATTCTCGGACAATTCAGACTATTTTCGACTTGCATTTGAGTGTGTTGACTCGACAGGTACTCATTATAAAGTTAGAATCAATGAAAAGGAGTTAGTATCAATCAGTAAAAACAACAAAGACTTCACAAGACAAGAAACTAGTGATTTTGTAAAAGACTGGACTTCTCTTGGTTGTGATTTTGATAGATCAACAAATCCATTAAGAGAAACTCCGAATGGAAAGATTATTAAACACGCAGACCAGACAAACTATAAAATATGGAATGGAGAATCGATTGAAGTCAAAGGAGAGTGGATTAAAGTCAAGACATTAAAAAATGAAATTGGCTGGATTAGGTGGAGAAGTGGAAGCAAAGTATTGATAAGAATGTATTTTGCGTGTTAAATGAGTTGAGTATAAAAAACACTGGTGCTAACAAAAAGTTTATGCCAGCTGCGGGTGACGTGTAGGTATAAAGTTTAGTTTTCTTAATTTCGTTCTGCCACGTGGGACAAGAACGCGCTTCGAAAGCCGCAGCCGTCATAAACTCAAACGTTGGCAGTAATAGGGCCCGGACAATTTTGTCTTCTAACGGGCGACACTGTACTATAAAGATTTCCCAAGTGGACGACTTCGCGACAACTTGGACTTTGAAAAAATAATTAACGTTGGACAAATGAGAAAAGTAATGGCCGACCCTCGCATTTTTAAGAAAAGTTCACCTTCGAATTGCCCCGCGCATTTGGCACATGCCATAGCCGCGCAAGCCCACCGCGACACCCAAGCTATGGCAAGAGCCAAAATCCTTAACTACCTTGCAGGACAATGAATACTTTGGAAGCAATATTTCTTTTACTATCAGGATGTCAAGGGATTTTACTAAGCCTTGTATTAATTAGCTCAAGCATAAAGAAACGAAACGCCAATATCTTTCTGGGCTTCATCTTAACCTTGTGTTCAATAGAATTACTCAACGTCTGGGCAATGTCCTTGCGGTATCACAGCAGCACCAATGCCTTTCCCTTTTGGCTTTTCGGTTCGTACCTGATACTCCCGTGTTCATTTTGGGTATTCTTGATGTACAATACCAACACGACATTTAGATTTCAAAAGAAGCATCTTTTACTTTTTGTGCCAGCGCTACTTGAAATCGTAACAGAGTTTACTTCCTTTTATCTTCGTAGAAACACCAACGTATCAATCCCATTCTTAAAATCACCCGTGTGGTTTGCATTTACAGAACTACTACCCATCGTGTGGATGGTAGGGGTACTGATACAGTACACTTTCTTACTGCGGAAATTTTCTAAGCAAGCAAACCAGAACCTAGCTAATTTATCTAAGCAATACGGTTTCCTCATTGTCTTTTCCGTACTCACCGTTTTGTGGATAGCCGATGGCATACTTCACTTTCAAGTGTATGCCATCATAGAATCAATACTGTGCATGTTTCTTTTTGTCATGGGTTACATAGTGTACTTTCAGCCCGACTTTTTCGAAACAACTTCAGTTACCAAAAGCAAATCCGCTGAAGAATTGTTCACCGCCTATAACGATGAGGACTCCTTACTGCGTTTAAAAAATCTTCTTGACCAAGATAAACTATACCTGAAACCACGACTGACCGTAGATGATGTGGCAGAAAAACTAAACCTGCCAGGTCGCTACGTATCTTACCTTATCAATAAAAAATTCCAAAGCAACTTTAACACATTCGTTAATGGCTATCGTGTAAAAGAAGTTTTAGAGCGATTAACCGATCCCAAAGAAAGTCATAAAACTATTGTTGGCATAGCCTTAGATTCAGGCTTCAACTCCAAGTCATCCTTTAATCAGATTTTCAAAACGATCAAAGGGCAAACACCATCCGAATACATCTCAGAGAATCAGAAATAGTTCCGAAAACACGATTCTGGACGTCTTGGATCGTGCTTTTGAGCGAAGCCCTCATCGCTTAGCTCTATGTTTGCTGGAAAAACACGCATGGGAAAAATACTTCTTACCACACTCTTCAGCTTCCTGCTTTTTCAACAAGCGGTCAGTCAACTTCCTGCAAGTCAGAAAAAGGAAAAGCTGAGCATTTCATTCAATAAAAACATTGAGCTTCTTGGCTTTGCCTACTTCATCGCATTTGAAGGCACCAACAGCGAAACGAAAGTTTTAGAGATAGAAGGTAAAGAAGTGCTCGAAAAGGATTGGCAGAATTACGGATTTCACTTTTACCAACAGTACAAACATCTTGCTTCCAGTGCTAAACTGAAAGCAGCTTTAGAAGTAACGGAGCATCTTTGGTTGAGCGATATTATTCCATTGCTTTTGCAAGCCGATGATTTTCCAAACGCAAGTTTACGCCCTGATATGGATGAGGAACTTTACAAATCCTTTTCACCAGAAAAAAACCCCGAACAAGCCAAACGACAAGCGTCTATCTTTTTAAATGCATGCAATAATTTCTACAGAGAAGTAAACTTCGATTACTACTTACAAAACTCTGCAGTGTATTATAATGCTGCCATAAAGCAGATTAGTGAACATCTTCCTACAACCGATTTTATTTTGGTAGCAGAAAAGTTCTATCGAAAATCGTTTGATCACTACATGCTCATTCCAAGCTTAACCATTCCTAAAGGCATGGGCTTCAGCTCTCGTGATACAAACAATGTATTCAATGTGTTCGGAGCTTTAGACTACCAACACTTTCTAAACACCGAAATAATCGATATGGGGTTTGGCAACAAGGACAAACTGAGGGAACTAAGCATCCATGAATTTGGTCACTCTTTTGTAAACCCTGAAGTACATAAAGTACCAAAAGAAATATTGCAACAATCCGCTTCATTGTTCGAGCCCTTACGCACAGTCATGGAGGAACAAGGCTACAATAACTGGACAACGTGTTTAGTTGAACATTTTGTAAGAGCCGGAGAAGTAGTGATTGCAGAAATGATTGACACTGCATCATCAGAGAGATTAAGAGATGAATACATCAACAAAAGAAAGTTCGTTTACCTGCCACTTATATTAGACGAACTTCATGTCTTCAAGGGCGATACCAACGATAATTATCGTGCCTTAGTTAACCGTGTTGTACAGAAACTGAACAGGCAAGTAGATAACAACACTGCAACAAATGAAGAAATACGCTTTACATCAAACCCACGAGAGGCACAATTTCATACGGAAGACGTAAAGCAATTCTGGAAACTCATGGATCAATACCATTTCAAACCATCCGGAGATATTTTGCAAAACGAATACCTTGACAAAGGCAGCATAGGGTTAAAGGGTTTCATAAAAAACAGAATTGAAAGTGGTAAGAACCTGAGTAAAGTTGTTCGGAACGAAATAGAATACTACCAATACATTAGCCCATTTACGGTATCGATGGATGATAAAAGAGAGCAGTTCTATCAGTGCTTCGAAAATCTAAAGCAACTTTATCCTGCAGCCGTTTTTCCGGATGTTTATTTTGTGATCGGGGCCAACAATACAGGAGGAACCATCTTTGATGAAGGTCTTATTATTGGTGCAGAAAGATTTGGAAAACAGAATGCCAAACATAAACCACCGTTAGACATTGAAAATGTACACAGAGTTATTTCACATGAATTAATACACTTCCAACAGCAATACATTCGCGACAATTCATTACTGGCACAAGCCATTAAAGAAGGGGCTGCAGATTTTGTTTGTGAGTTAATAACAGGAGATCATAGCAATAATAAAGAAATGTATATCTATGGTGAGGCTCACAAAACCGAGCTATGGGAAGAGTTTTTATCCAAAATGTATAAAAGTGACTGGAGTGGTTGGCTATACTATCAAAAGGATAAATCGCGTCCCAAAGACTTAGGATACTGGATGGGATATAAAATATGCAAGGCTTATTATGAGAATTCAACTGACAAACAAAAAGCTGTTGATGAAATCTTAACAATTAAAGACTTCAAAAAATTTCTTGAGATAAGTGGATTCAATGGAGAATAGAAGAATAGGTTAATCATAAACGCACACACATTGCCAGGCCGCACTTACAGCCCACATCCAAAGCCAGGCAAAGAGTTTGCTCAGTGTACTGTTAGTGGAGAAAGTAGTCAATGAAAAATGCGCCACCGCACGACTGACCAATGGAGAGTTGTGTAACATTAACGGGGGACGAAAGACACGGCTTCGAATGAAGTGTGGAGAAGGCCCTACTACTGCCAACAAAATGTATAAAACATGGCTGGGGTTCAGTGTAAATTTGTAGTTTAGTTTTCAAAATACGTTTGGTTTCGTGGGACAGGTCACCGCTTCGAAAGCCCAGCCACGTTTCATACATAAACGTTAGCGGTAATTTTGCCGAACGACCGAAAGATAGAAACTACTTCAACAATTGAGTGATATTAAACTTATAGATTTTGCCAATTGGAATGGAATATTTTTCAATAAATAAAACATTTCCTTCAACGCTTTTAATTTGTTTTGGAGCAACTGCAAATGATTTATGTACTTGTAAAAATTCATTTTTAGGTAATTGTTCTAGCAATACAGAAAATTTTTCCCGAATAGTGATTGTTTCGGTTGTGGTTATTATTTTGGTGTAATTTCCAGCTGCTTCAATGTATAAAATAGCTCCTGTTTCCAGTTGGATGTGTTTTTTGTTGTTTTGTACAAAAATGCGATTGGAAACAGGGCTAGTTTCTGATGAAACGTTCTGTTCACTCACAGCGTTACTAAACGCCTTATTAATGGCTTTTAAAAAACGTTCAAAACCAAAGGGTTTTAGCAGATAATCCGAAATATTGTGTTCGTATCCTTCCAAAGCAAACTCATTATAAGCAGTGGTTACGATTACTTTTGGCGGTTTCTGCAATGTTTTTAAAAATTCAAAACCTTTTAAGACAGGCATATTCAAATCTAGAAAAATTAAATCGACTTCATTTTTGTTCAAATACTCAAAGGCTTCCAAAGCATCATAACAGTTTTTCATTAACTGCATATTGGGCAGTAAATCACAATACCCTTTAATAATGTCATGGGCGATATGCTCATCGTCAATGATTAAATATCTAATCATAATTGTTTCAAAATTAGTTGAACTTGACACACATTCTCTGTTGCTGAAAAAGTCAATTCGTGCTGATTGGGATAAACTAATTCTAATCTCCTTTTCAGATTTTTTAAGCCAATTCCTGACTGGTTTTCAGCCTTTTCATAATTATTTTCAATAACAAAGCGGATTTCGTTTTGAGAAGTAGTCAAACTCATTTTTATATACGCATTCTCTCTTAAATTTTCTACACCGTGCTTAAACGCATTTTCCAAAAGTATAATAAACAACAAAGGAACTACTTTTTGATTTTCATCAATATCACATTTAAAATCAACGATTATCTCTTTGTGGTAACGCATTTTGTGTAGTGCGATAT
>JBGTGG010000377.1:0-5584 GCA_041746855.1 Cyclobacteriaceae bacterium
CCGCAAGGTCAGGGGTGTAGTAACATAATAATTTTCGATACTTTCGGTAAAACCGGGAAAGCGCTTTTCCACTAGCGCGAAAAGTTTTTCTGCACCTTCCTTTTTAAAGGTATCGTATTCTTCCCCGCGTGAATTTTCATGTAACACCGTATTGAAAGTATCCGCCCATTTTTCAACATCCGAATACTTCATATATGTCAATACCGTAACTGCATCTGCGTACTCCTCATCTTTTGAATTGGCGCTGAAATACAATGCGTAACCGGTGGGCCATTTTTCAGGGGTATACTTTACTGTCGACCATGCATCATTCTCAGTAAAGTAATAATAATTCCGATCTTCATACCTGATCTTGTTTTGCTTAAGCACAATACTCACACAAAAAATCGACACTGAATTTTCCATCATTTGCAACCGGGAGCGGTATGCTTTTTTTATCACTGTGCTTTGGGTCATCTCCATCGTTTTCTGAGGATGAATACTGGAAATAAACATTTTCCCAAAGTATTTTTCACCGGTATCGGTTTCCACATATTTTATCTCACCAGCTTCTTCAACAATACGGTTTACACTTCTTCTCTTTAAGATAACACCTCCTCGGTTTCGGATTTCTTTAGTAAGATGCCGTGCAATCTGTGAGCCGCCATCCACAAAACGGTATGAACTTTCGATGTAACTGTTCACTACCAATGCATGCACATAAAACGGTGTTTTGTCCGGTTCTCCTGCATACAAAATACTGGTGCCCGCCAATACATTTCGCAAGGTCTTGTTGGAAGTAATGGATTCAATGTAGGATTTGGTTTCAATTTCCAGCACGCTTATTTTTTCAAAGTAATCTCCTACGCGCAAATTATACAGTGGGAATTTACTGCATACTTCTTTCACCTTATCACAATAGGTACGGATGGCATTCTCTTCTTCCGGAAAATCCTCGACCAATTTTTTTATAAAATTATCATACCCTTGTGCATACCAATAGGTTTTGGGATCATCACCAAACATCATCCCATCAAAGCCATCTTCCGCCATCTTCCGAAGCTTCAGCTTATCCATTATGCCCAGGTATTTAAAAATCTGATGTAACGTTTGGCCGGGGCTAAGTCCACCAACGTAGTGAACTCCCGAATCAAAAATAATGCGATCCCGCACATAGGTTTGCAGGGTTCCGCCAATTTGCTTGTTGCGCTCCAACACACAAACTTTGTATCCTTCTTTTGCCAACATGGTGCCGCATGATAACCCTCCAAGGCCACTCCCAATAATCACCACATCAAACACTTCCATTATGTCCCCTTTTCAAAAATGAATACCGTATTGGAGGTAAACTGGTTTTCATCCAATACTTCAACCTGCAAGTTATACGGCTTGGCCAACTCGAGCAATCGTTTCCCGGAAAGAAAACTCAACGCATGGTTAGCCTTGTTGAACCGCAGCAAGTTAACAGAAAAGAACTCGGTTAGTTTCGTGCCGAAATGCCTTTTTTGCTCATCGCGGTTGCCATCCCTGATGATTACCTTACCTCCCGGGTTCACCGCGCTGAAACAATTGAGCACAATCCGTTCCTGCATCGCTTCCGGCAAGTAATGCAATACATCATTCAGAATAATAATATCAACCGGGTCAATGGAGAAAGTAGTAATGTCAGCACATACAAAAGTCAATCCGGTTGACTTTGAATAACCATGATGGGCGGTTTCTATTTTGTCTGCATCGTAATCCACTCCGGTAATCGTGCGCGTACCCGACATAAAATGCAACATGTAGGATAAAAAACCATACCCGCATCCCAAATCCAAAATAGTAGCTTTCTTTGGAATCAACTTTTCGAACGGGGCGTAGTTATCTTCCAGTTTGAGTTTGATCCGCAGGTACCACTCCAATACAGGGCCTTTGTATTTGAACGTTGAAATCAATCGGTCTTTGTAATAGGCCGGGGTTTCGATTTCCCTGGAAAGGGACTGATATTCTTCTTTGAATTTCTTGCTAATCAATTTGGTCCGTTCCTGATACGTATTTCCGAATTGTTCATCATCAGGCGCAACAGGAGGAAGAAACTTTAAGGTAATGGAACCGTCATCCAAATAGAAATCACCTTTCGGGATGAGATCACCCGTTCCATGTAGGACTAGTGGTAAGATCGGAAGCTCAAATTTCTCAGCAAGAAAAAATGCTCCTTTATGAAATCGTTTTATTACCCCGTCTGGTGAACGTGTGCCTTCCGGAAAAACAATAATGGAATATCCTTCATCCACGCGCTTTTGCATCCTGTCCAGATTATCTGCTCCTTCCATTACCGGATAATAATCGGCCAGTCGTACTACGGAACCGAACACCGGTGAATTCCATACCCACTTGTTCGTCAACAAAATAATTTTTGGATGCAACATGGTTGTGGCCAGGATATCAAGAAAAGATTGGTGGTTGCTGATGATCACATGTGGGGTTGTGAAGTATTCCGGGCGTCTACCAATAATCTTCTTTTTCAGGTTGCCCATTACATACACGAGCGTCCATGTATAGCCACTCAAAACATAATGGTATATCAAGCGCATCCTCCTTTTTTGGAAAGGGATGACTTTGATAAGGATAAAACCAATCACCGTCAACACAATGGAGCCAACAACGAAAAAACTAAAAGCAAAAACAGATTTAATAAAACCCCACAACGTTGCTGGAGTCCATCCTTTCTTTGCACGGTTGCTGATGAAGGCTGCGAATAAAAAAGGTTCTACCGTCTGTGACATCACAAACACACAAGCAATTCCTATGATCGAAATAGAAGCGATGGAACGCAAAGCAGGGTGCTGGGCAAACAATAATACCCCCAACCCTACTATCGTTGTAAAGGCCGATAAAAAAATAGAGGTTTTGATGGATGGCAAGTGCGTGCGGCCATATTTATATTCTTGCTGCAAACCGTCCATAATAAAAATACTGTAGTCGTCCCCCAATCCGAAAATAAAAGTAGAGACCATTACATTAATGATATTGAATTCAATGCCGAGCAATGCCATAATGCCCAAAATCCAAATCCAGGTAATCAGCATTGGCAGAAAGGTGATCAAGGTCAACTCAATGCGGCCATACACCAAAAGCAATGCAACAAAAACAATTATGGAAGTGAACAACACAATGAAATTGAAATCCGCTTTCACAAATTCAACAAACATAGACGTCATGGATTGCTTGTCGATGACCAATCCATTCCTTATGTCTTCCAATGAAGAAAAGAGGATGTCCTTTTTTTCAGGATCAACCTGAACCAGTGTAACGATGGTGGCGAGGTTTTTCTTCTCAGTAATGAAATCACTAAAAAATTGTTCTTTGATCAACGATAGTTCATCTGTTGCATGTGTTTTAAAATCCTTATCCAGCAGTTGTTTAAATCCCGAAAAAGCAGTTGGCTTAAATCCTACGTTGCTTCCTCTTTCTTCCAATTTTTTAAGTACTAATTCTTTTCTATCCGCAGACCAGAACTGATTCCATTTTTCAATTCGTTGCTTGCGTGTTGAATCGGAGATCACAAAATCTGAAACAGAAGAAAATTTAAGCGCCACACCTTCCTGCTTTAACTGCTTTAGTTTGGGGAGGAGTTGTTCATTTACCCGCAGTGCTTCTTCCAGTGTATTTCCACTCGCCACTACATACACCGATTTTTTTGTGAACTCATTGAGCGTATTTAATTCATGTTCAGCCTTCCGTAGTTCATCGGTCATGAAATTCAATTTGTTCATATCGCTGTTGAAGCGAACATCGGAAGTGAAATAGAATAGCACGGGGGTAATAAGAAAAACACCCAACACCACTAACTTGTTTGCACCCGTATGCTTAAAGGACATCCTGTCGATCCATGTCAAGGAATTCGGGTCCGGTTGAAAAAATACATCCGCCTTTATGAAGTGCGGAAGAAATAAAAGCGTACACAATGCAGCCCCAATCAAACTAAAGCCGGCAAACAAACCAATGTCTTGCAACACCCCGGCATTCACAAAACGCAAAGAGAAAAATGCAAGCACCGTAGTAGCACTACCGACCGTCATTGGTTTTGCTAAATCGCCAATCACTTCGCGTACATTACCACGGTAGCGTAGGTCGGAAAAAAAATGCAACGAATAATTGACGGCAATTCCCAGGATAATCGAACCGGCTGCAATCGCGATCACGGAAATGGATCCTTGAATTAAATACACACAACTCAACGAGAACAATCCACCAAACAAAACAGGAATAAGAATTAATAGTGGCGCACGCTTCCGTTTAAAAAACCAAATGAGAAACACCACCAAAATAGTAATCATCAATCCCAACGTGAGGTAGGTATCTTTCCGTAATTGCTTGGCGTTTCCCACGGCAACAGCGGTTGCTCCAAAATAAGAAACCTTTATGTCAGGATTTTGCTGAAGGAATTCTTTTGTAATTTGATCAAGCCCATCAATCAATTCCGTGTTACTTTTGGTTTCGTTGGCAGGATGGGAAGGCAGGACAAAAAACATCAAATGCTTTTGATCGGTGGTGAAGATGTAGTTGTCGTACAATTGATACCGGTCATCAAGTTGCAACGACTGCAATTTTTTTAGTACCACATTTGAAATGCCCAATGGATCTTGTGCGATTTTTCTTTTAAGAATCATTCCCGTTGGGGAGATGAGATTTCGGTAATTACTTTCAAGAGTTGCTTGTATGCGCTCGGGTTGAAGCAGGGAATCAATTTGTTGATAGTCGGAAGGCTCTAAAAAAACCGGTAAGTTTTCGATGATGGTATTGACAACATCCAATACTTCTTGATCATCGACCTGATAGGTAATCTCTTTTATGTAGTCATTCAAACTGGAATCAACAACCGCTACGAAATTTGCTGTAAAATCAATCAAGCGATCAGGGTTGGCAGACGAATCTTCAAGGGAAACGGTAAACACCAGCTTCTCCATAAATTTCGAATCCTGAAAAATCTGGTTTAATTTTTCTACCCGATCATCGTTTGGGAAAATGTGGGTAATGTCCTCTTCAATATTGATGCGATACGAACCGATCGCAAAAAAAATCAACAGCAAAAAGAAGATAGTATAAAATACCACCTTGTTGTTTTTGAAGTAATCGTAGATGCTTGTAAAAATATACCCCATACTCCCCTACCCGCCTTTTTTCTTTAATGCTTTCATCATTAAATAACTAAACCCACCAAATGACAATCCTGCTAAAATTGCAAGCGTAACACCACCAATCATATACTGTAATAAACTTTCACTAAAAAATTCAAGGGTAAGTTCTTTATCAAACGAAAGTGTAACGGCATTTTCACCAAGCCAAAACCCACCCACAAAATGGCTCAAAAATAAGATAATTGGAATGACTGGCGGAAGGCTAATGTTAGCCGCAAGAATGACCAACCCTTTGTTTAACTTAAAATAAATCGAAAGCGCGATGGCGATAATCAATTGAAACCCCCAAATCGGAACAATGCCCATGAAAACCCCAAAACCAATGGAGGTTGCTTTTATTGCGTCTGACTCCCCTGGGTTTGAGAATAAATCGAAAATGACCTGACGAAAGTTTTTTTTTTAATGCTCAGGAAAAAATCCCG
>JBGTGG010000378.1:0-3789 GCA_041746855.1 Cyclobacteriaceae bacterium
TCTTTCACCGGTGCATCATGCGCCAACTGCAAGTTGTTACTTACTATAACCGTTTGCCCAGCCTTGATCCCATCTTTTATTTCAACCTCCGTATTATTTTCCAACCCGGGTGTCACGTACTTCCATTTGGCCAAACCATCCTCTAACGTAAATACTACTGCCTTTCCACTTCTAATTACTACTGCTTCTTTCGGCACCACTAAAGTTGTGTGTTGCGGAACCTGAATGGTGGCCCGTACATTCATCCCCGGTAGCAAACCTGAAGGATTTTTCACCTTAAGTTTGACCAACACCAGTCCGTGCTCGTCCACAATAGGGTTGATTTCAAAAACAGTGGCGGTATAAATAGCAGAAGATGAGGATACCGGAAAAATTTGTGCAGGTTGGCCTATTGCAATACGCCCTATATCGGTTTCCAAGATTTTAACTTCGGCTAAAAGCTCATGGCTGGTATACAACGTAAACAATTCATCCCCGCTTTTTATCCATGCCCCAGCTTGTGTTTTCACATTGGCCAGCGTTCCTGAAAAGGGTGCTGTCAACGTTGCTTTCTCATACGCAAGTTGCGCTTTCTGCAAATCTATTTTAGCACCACCGTACCCACTAGCCACTTCCACTTTCATTCTAATAGAATCTGAAACAATAGCACCATTTCCCTTGGAAAACCCCAACATTTCACTTTTGTATTCAAGACCGGTGTTGTAGTGATTGAGTTTTGCGCGCTCCAGTTCCATCGCCAGCGCACTGCGGTCAAACTCCGCAATCCGCTCACCCTTTCTAACAAACTTGTTATTACTCCCTTTAAAGGATTTCAAATATCCTGTGATGTCAGCATAAAAAATTTGCTGATGTAAGGGGGTGATTTTTCCTGAAGTTTCAACCTGATATTCAAACGCTTTTTCTACAACCAGGGAAGTTTGTACCAACGTAGGACTCAACTCCGTACGTATTGCTTGTGGATTTTCCTCCTTTTCCTCTGCTTTGTTTTCTGTGCATGAATACACGAATAAAAGGCAAACACAAAAGGATAGGCCTTGGAGTATAAAATCTATTTTGGATTTCTTCACTTGCATACAACGACCATTATTTTAACCTGGTATAAAGTTGCATGAAATGGATAGGAATTACAAGGACATTCCGTTGAATTCCGCATGATCAATTGTTACTAAACAGTCAGCCTGGTACCAGCAAAAGGATGGTACTACCCCTTAGTGTACGGTTAGTTGAATCGAAGGATTCCATCCGCTCCGATCTTCGATTTCTATTAGTCGATGCACGACTTCATCATTTTCGACTTCAGTTATTTGCCATTTTCCGGCCGCAATCTCTTTCGGAAATGGATATTTAATATCAATTTTTCCTATATAGTTCAACAACCATGATTTTTCCAATTTGTAAACATGGTATCCATCTGTCTTACATAAAAAATAATGTTCATTCTCAGTTCTATCAAAGTAATAATACCACTCTCGGTCGTCTTTGGGTAGTTCGATTCTTTTTACTACTAACGAATTTTTATCTATCATAAAAAGCGCTTGTAGATGAGGTAAAAACATATAAACATTTTGTCGCGCTATTGCATAATAGATTTTTGGATAATATTTATTGCCCAGTGCAGTCTCGTTTATACCCACAGATATGAGTTCTTTTAGTTCCTTACTGATTACTGAATAGCTCATAATTTTCATAGCGGAATTTTGCTTCTTTCTATTTGTCTGAGATGCTTGTACTCCAATATGCATATTGTTATAAATAATGAAATGACTAAATTTTCTGTCGTAGATGATGGTATCATTGACAAATTTTCCATTCTTAAATTTTAATACTCCTGTTCTTCCCGAATTGATAAGAAGTGCAGTACTATCTCCGTTCAGCACAATGCCTCGGTCAAAATAATTTTCGGTGATAAGGGTATCAGAAATTAAATTTGACTTGCTTAAAAGATAAAACGTCTTTTTTTTATCTTCAAAATTCAAAGTGTGTGCTAGTTTTAAATCGGGAGTAACAAACGTTAAATAATCTACTCTATTATTGGTATTCGAATAGAACATACCTTCTCGTAACAAACTATCCACCGATTGTCCATTCGAGGAAATTGAAATCCATAAAAATATAATAGTTGTTAAGTTCTTCATTTCCAATTAAAATGGGTTTTTACCTGACTAATGTTCTCCACTTTTAATCTTATAAAATAGTTCGATCTGCCCTTGTCAATTGAAACTACGGTTGGACCGACCAACCCTAAGTCATGGTATAGATACTTACCATCCAAATCCCAAAAAACATTATCATACTGTAGCTTCATGGTGATTTCCCGTAGATGTAAATCATCTTTTTCATTTTCGCCAAGTAAGAAAACAAATAAACTACTATCCTGCCGATTCATATATGCCATTTCTAACGTTTCAGAAACGCATGGGGAACAACTCTTCAATGGAACCAGTAAAAATTTATACTGTATAGTATCCGTAAGTTCAAGGTTCATATCTAAAGAAAGATACTTTATCAATTCCGCTGTATGGCGATATGGCTCTTCGGGTTGGCTACATGAAAGTATAACAGCAACACTTACAATAGTCAATTTCCTACTGAAATTGAAAAACCGCAAATTGAAAAAAATCCTCAGAAGCATATGCATTCATATTATTGTTAAGACTCAAATAAAACTTATCATCAATAGCAAAACATTGAAAAAAATCATATGTACCTCCATCAAATTCTACTTCTTTCAGGATGTCAAAATTCTCGTTCAACACCATGATTGAAAACGGTCTATCATGAAAACTTCTCATCCGACCATCATTATATCGGGCCGGAACTCCTTTTTTTAGTATCCGATAATGAAGTGTTCCATCTTGATTGGAAACCATCTTTACATAAAAGGGGTTTTCCGTATCATAAATTTTCTCTCTTTCAATGTCTTTAATTGGTTTCCCGGCAGTACCATATGGCGTTATGATTTCAGGAGCAAAATTACTTTTTACTGAAAATTGAGAAACCAATTTCGTTGATAAATCTGTAATCCTAATTTCATTAAGCGGTAAAAAATAAGTTACCATTTTATCTTCAAAAAAATAGGCGTTAATATATGCATCACTGTCGTAAATTTTTTGATTGGAATACATTTCGCATGGATACCCATCCCATGTCCTTAGTGAATCACCAGCAAGTGAATACTCACCAACTCTTGTATTTACATAGTGCTCGGTGTTGTAATAATCTGCTCCTGAAGGATAGAGCCAAAAATAGACAGTTTTGAATTTCTCATTGTAATTAAAATTAAACAATAACTCAACACTCAACCAATAGTCACGTAGTGATTCGGGTAATTTTATATCCCATTTTTTTTGTAATTCACCATGTTCATTTATCAGGTAAATCTTTCTGATATTCTCAGCGCTTATCAAAAAGATAGAATCGCTATTATGAAAATAAAAATCTTCCAGAATCGATGCATCAAAGTAATGTAAAGCACTAAGATCAAGTTCAAAATTTTTTGTTTGGGTTGTTAGGTCGTATCCAGCGATATTTCCTTGCTGTACATCAAAAGCAAAGTAGTAGGGGACACCTTCTATTTCAGTGGTTTGGTCAAAATAAGCTTGAGCCCTCGTTTCATTATCAACAGGCAAACGGAGTGTATCCATCACAAACAAGGATGCTTTTGAATTAAGTCTTTTGGATACTTGAGAAGGGGGGCAGTCTTCTTTACTTGAGGTTTTACATGAATACGTACAGAACAAGAATGGACAAATAATAATGATAACAGCTAGATTTTCATGTAATTTCATA
>JBGTGG010000379.1:0-8601 GCA_041746855.1 Cyclobacteriaceae bacterium
GATCAGTGATTCCGTACATGATGAAAAAAGGCTTATCAAAATCCGGATGCTTCAATTCAGACATACTCCTGTCAAGCTCATCTTTCATTGCTTTCAACACCACATCATTTTCTTGTTCCTGAGCAATGCCACCGATGGATGTCAACATCAACAGTACAAGGCATTTTATTTTTGTTAAAGATTTCATGGGTACTAATTAGCGTTTGATGGACGTGGTGTCAACGGTTTGTCTACATGCTCTACAGCTTTCTTTTGGGTTTCTATTCTTTTCACAAACAAGGAAGGAGAAATGGCCGTAACGGGAATACTGCCAGACTCAGCACCACAAAAACCGGTAAAGATTTTATATTGATCATCAGCGGCTTTGATCTCCGCAAACATGGCCAGTGGTGTTCCGATAAGATCAACCCCACGCACGAGCTCATCCGGACGGCCATCTGCATACACCCTGTACACTACCGTAGGGAAAATATTAAAAGCGTTGGGCATAAACCTTCCGGTATTGGTAAATCCTCCTTCCACATCTTTGAAAAGATACCCATATTTTTTGTTTTGCTTTTTGCATTCTGCAATTAGCATTTTGCGCAAGCCTTCAATAGGTACCACTTTTTTGTTTTCAATTATCAAATTTGATTGGCGCGCCACAACATCCATCCCACCCTGAGCACGACCATGTCCGTTTGAGCTGTTGAAATTTTCAATGGGTGTGCGTGACATCAGGAATGTTTTCAGTGAGCCATTTTCCACAACCCTTACAGGTTTGGATTTTATACCCTGGTCATCATATTGGTAGTATCCGTTTAACGCCTGTCCTTTAAAAAAATCCATTGTAGGATCAAACACCACACTAAGCGAAGCAGGCAATACCCTTTCATCAATTTTATCCTTGAACGTTTGCCCGTCATACTCATCTTTCAGGCGATGGCCTTCAACCCGATGACCAAAAATTTCGTGAAAAAAAACACCTGCAGCATGTGCATCCAAAATGGCCGGCCCTGTGTAAGGCTCTGCTATGGGTGCCGTACGAAGTTGATTGAGCATGTCCATCATGGCGGCAACATCTTTGGAAATTATTTCGTCTGAGGGGATTTCAGTAGGACTAAATCCAAAATAGGATTTACTCAAAGGAAGCACATCACCATCGGTGGCACGGATCGTACCACGAATAAACAAGTATGCATACGTCCTGTTCTGAACAATGCGTGTACCTTCCGATGTAACCAGGTATCGCCTCTCCAAACCGATCTCAAGGGACACGTCACCTTGAACAACATTTGGATTGGCTAGAAACAATGCACTGATTTGCTTTATGCGATCCGTCCATTGCTGCGGATTATAAAAAGTCTGCAACGCAGGAAGCGAAGCATCAACATGCACGATCGGTTTTTCTTTTGAAAAATCAGGAATACCGTGTGAGTCCTTTTTCTTCGCATTCTTTTTGGATTTATATACAGCCAATGAACTGCGATATGCGGTTTGGGTTTCTTCCCACAGAGCAGTTTTAATGGCCAGCGGGTGGTTATCCAATGGAAAAGAATTCGGTTGTCCGCCTCCAAAACCAAAACCCGGATTGCCTATACTTTCCAAATCATCAACCGGATGGGTGTTGTCAAAACTATAATCTCCTACGCGAACATCTACAGCCATCGCCCGCGAGCGAGAATGGTCTTTGCTTGTGATGCTACCAAACGATGCGGAAATGTTCGCACCCTGGTACTCATTAACCCGGTATCCTATATAATACGGAGGAGTGTCTGCCTTTTTGAATGCCTCCACTTCGCGCGTGAGTTCTTCTTCAATGATGGTTAGCAATGTATCCGCTTGCGACTGGGCAATACATAAACCAGTACTGAAAATACAAGAGAGTAATAAAAACAATAGTGTTCGTAACATTCAATTCTATGTTAAACAATAATAGGGAAGGATCTTCTTTTGGCTATCTCAAATATTGGTTCGCATTTTATGGGATTTCAAAACAATTGCCAAATCCAACAGGCAGATTTATGAGCAAACTTTGGATTTCATAAGTTAAATAGCTTTGCTTTTTAATACTTCAATAGGTCATTAAGTGTCTTGGTGGCCAATGTAAGTTCGTGCGCGTTGATCATTCCCATCTTCTTTACCAGCCTATCCTTCGAAATTGAACGAATATGGAAAACCAACATTTCCGATTCATTATTTAACCCATTTGTTTGAGCAGGTTTGATAATGGGATTCCCTTTATAGTTTTTAATCTTCGTGGTGAGCGGAACAACAATAACGACAGCAAGGTGCTGGTTTAGCAAGTTTCCGCTGAGAACAACCACCGGTCTTAAACCAGCTTGTTCGCTACCTTGTACTGGGTTTAAATCAGCTTGCCAGATTTCTCCCTGGCGGATGTCAGCAAGCATTATTTATTAAGTTGATTAAGATAATCCGCCATACCTTCTTCGGCTATGGAAAGAATATCGGCATCATTGGCAGCCCGCTTGTACGATTTTATATATTCCGCTTTTTCAAGGTGCTCCAGGTAAAGTCTGAGCGCATTTTCCATCAGCCTGTTTTTAGGAAGCGAAAGTGCTTTCGCCTTTTCGGAAAGCATTTGAAGCAGATCATCTGGGAGCGTACTGGTAAATGTGGCCATGAAAGTATATTTTTTATAAATATAATTCATAAATATGAATTATAAAATAATGATTAGCATTCGTTTTTTAAGCCTTTTCTTCCACTTGTTTTATCTATTTTCTTTTTTAAAAATTGACTCTTCAAGTAAAAATATTGTAATGCCTCCATTCGCTTTTGTCGCTGCAAAATCTAGATTTGTGAATAGCCATTATTTAACATGAAGCATTTCCTTATCCTTTTACTATTCGTCATCAGCGTTGGGTCAACTGCCCAAATCAAAAATTTCGAATTCAAGGCTGCTGCTAATTCATCGTTTATCAATTCAGCAACCAAAAATCTGAGTCCAGTATCATTAAGGCCCGTTGATCCGGCTTCAGGTTATACAACCTACACCACCAATCTTGGTTCTATAAAGGAATCGTACGAAAGCAACGTTGGTTTCGAAGTCACCTCAAGTTTTCAGGCATGGCAATTTAAAAACTTCTTTCTTCGGACAGGGCTGGGCATTCAATACCTCCGTTTTCACAAAAAGATCACCATGGAAAACCAGGTTCAAAACCTTATTATAACGCCAGGCATTTTTCCGGGTACTGATTTCCAGATGGGTTATCCCTATGGTGTTATTGTTGGGGGATTTAACTTTCGTGATTGGAGTAGTCAATCGTTACCACCGCAAGGCCAATTATTCGAAACGAATCCCAACCTTGGAAAAACAACCGCGCTGTATTTACAAATACCTGTCAGCATTGGGCGCACATTTTTTTCTGATAAATTAATAGTGGCTGCCAATTTGCAAGCACAATTCCTTACGCACGCAACCGTGGTCAAAGAAGAATATTTGTATAGCGGCATGACTGAATACAAAGACAAGAGTGCGGATGGATTTAGCAACACACTCTTTTTGATTGGCGTTGAAAGTGCCTATAAAATTGTAAAACCAATTTCCATTTCCATTGCATACAACCGCAGCCTTACTCCTATTTATGATGAAAGATCGCAAGTTGGTGGTAAAACGTTTTTCAACAATGTCTCCTTGGGAGTAAATTATTCCCTCGGAAAATAGACAAGATCAAATTTGTCTAAAAAAAGCTAAGGGTCAACTGACCCCCTGCCTAATTCTTTACTTCCTCAAGTAGACTTTTCCGTACTTTGATTCCAAACTATACTTTGGTCCGGATCCAAATTTTGTTCCCACTTCTGTCCATTTGTTGGCCGGTGTCCGAAATCCATCCCAATCAGCAGCGAGCTTAATATCTAAGTTGGAATAAATTTCACCGTATTGTGTCCGGGCAACCAACTCGCCTGTATTCGCGGAAGAAATCGTAGCATCTACTCCCCCGTATTTTGCGTCTACAACTAATGGTGCATTGAAGTCTTTGATCTCAACCAATCCATACTTGGCTTCAATCCGGGTTTGCATTCCTTTCGGAACAAAGATTTCCAGTTTGATTTCTTTGATTATCCCATTCGACATATATGCATATTCCCTTCCATTTTCTTCCAGGAATTTCTGCACTTCGGGATCCTTCCAATCCTTCGCCTTGAAAAAATATTCTTCATCCCCCTTTTTTATCAAAATCCGTTGCGGAAGGTTTTCCTTGTCCTTAATTCCCGATGTAATGACTGTTTCTTTTCCAGCATTTTTGGAAGTCAGTTCAAAAGCATCATCATTCTCACCGCGGTTAATGCTCACGGAGCCTTTGATCAACACTTCCTTCTTGTCCCATGTTTTCACCTGGATCAATTCAGGATAATCAAAAACCATCACTAGCGTATTTCCTGGAGGGACAGAAACTGTTTTCTCAATTTTCGTTTGCGCGAATGCTGTTGTTGAAACGAGCACTAGCAAATAAACAATTAGTCTCATAATATTTTTAATTAAGGGATGGAATTGTTGGCAACTCCATCCCGATTAAATTACTTCTTCCGTAAGTAGATATTATTGTGGGAGGATGAAAGTGTAAACTCCAGTCCACCACCGTTGATCTTTCCTTTTACTTTATTGGAACCATACACCTTCCAATCATCTTTTGACTCGAATTCGATTTTGATAGCCGGGTCAACAAAAATCTCCCCGTAGCTGGTAGACATGGCTATGTTCAATTTTGCACTGCTGGCAATCGTTATATCCACCGCACCATGAGCGGAAACAATGCTTACCGGGTTTTTAATGTTATCACTGAGGATGGCATCAATATCACCATGCACGGTTTTCACTGCCATCGGGCCGGTTACATTATCCAAATGTACATCGTTATGCACCGTTGAAATCTCAATTTCACTTTCGATATTTTTGAGTTTTAAATTACTTCCATGAGGGGAACTGTGTGAATACGAAATCGAAACTCCCTTCGGCACCATGATTTTAATTTTTGGGCCATCGTTCTTTTTCAATTGATACACTTCAATGGTTGCTCCTTTGTCAATCACCGAAAGTCCAATTCCTGTATTGTCTACCAGCCCCATGCTGTTGATTGCTTTCAAGCCTTCTGCGCGCTTATCCTTTTCACTCTTGTAATCCATAGAAGTAAAAACAATTTCATTTCCTGCATAGCCTTCAATCATTACGCTTCCTACTTCTTTAATGACCAGCTTGCCCGTACTCTTTGCCAATTTATATTCCTGGGCGATACCACTGCTGACGATAATCAAAAGTGAAAGTATTGTTGTTGTTATCTTTTTCATGTTTTATATTTTTTTCTTTTTGATTTTACATTTTACTATGAATTCGCGAGGTTCATTTCTTTCAAGACAGACTAAACAAGCCGGCATGTGCCTCATCTTTTACTACCTGTAAAGTCTGGTCATCGTTGATAATATTTTCAAGCGGTTTTACGGCTTCTTGTTCTTTTTTATAGACGAGTATTTGAATCAATTCTATTTGTACCAATGGATCCGTTTGTGTTGACAAAGCATCAAGCAATGCCTGGCGCGCAAAAGGTTCATCATAGAATCTTGCCAAAGCGCTTACAGCGGCCAAGCGGACATTTGTGTTTGTGTCTTCATTCATCAACTTGATCAGTGCTTTCACAAGCGCGTCATCGGGTGTAGTTTCGTATACTTCATTTATAGCGATTAATCGTTGGCTCACCGAATATTGATTGTCAAGTTTGGCCAGCAGCACTGTTTGTGCAACATCATTTTTCTCAGCTAAATCAGTGGCATTGCGTTGTTCACCAATAAAGAATCCTACACCACCGGCTACGATCAGCATCAATACCGCTGCAGCAACTTTAAAATAAACAGAATCGAAAAATAATATCTTGCGATCTTCCTTCATCTCAATTTCTGCTTTCAGGAATGCTGAGAAATTTTGTTGCAGCGATGGACTTGGTGAGAGTTCCTCGCTCGTATCGATAGCCCCGATCATTTCTTTCAACTGTTCCAGGGTTTTTCTGGCAGTCGGATTGTTAGTCAATTCCTTTTCCACCCTCTGGACTTCATCTTCGCTAAGATTACCATCCCGGTAATCGATCAATAGTTGTATTAATTTATCTTCTTCCATAATCAATTCTCTTCTAGTTGAAAATAATGTTCCCGAAGTTTTTGAATGGTGCGGTGAACTTTCACTTTAATATTTGATACCGTGGTGTTCATGATTGCGGCCACTTCTTCATATTTCATATTTTGAAACCGTGTTAGGATCAGAAGTTCCCGTTGTTCATCATTCAACAAGGCCATTGATCGGTGCAGCATCTGCTCGCGCTCCTCTTGCTCATGCGATTCATTTTCATCGTGCAACCAATCGCTGAGATTCTCTACCTCCACATAGTCCGCAATTTTATTTTTCTGTGCCCGAAAGTGGTCGTAAAAGACATTCTTCGCCACGGTATAAATCCAGGATTGAAAACTTAACCCGGTGCGAAAGCTGTTGCTGTACTTCAGCATCCGCATAAAAACGTTTTGCGTCAAATCTTCTGCTAAAGGTCTATTGAAAGTCATCCGTGCCAAAAAGTTATAAATGCGTTTATGATACCGTTCAAAAAGTATAGACGCGTGTTGAAGCTCCCCGTTCTTTACGGCCTCCATAAGCTGTTCATCGGTCATCAAGTCTATACGTTTTGTCAAATTCGCCTTAGTTACTGGACAGGTGCATAAAGGTTACAAAAAATTCGAAGGCAAGAATATTTTCTACTGTAATTCGCTTTCGCCTCTAAGTGGTTTCAGGGATTTTAGTGAAAATACACCCCAAAAAGGGCTTGCATGGCCAATTGGATAATTGTTAACTTGCGGATTGAAAAAACTGTGGAATCGTGCTTTGGTATAGGGATTTTGGTGTAATCGAGCTGCTTTTTATCCTCCTTTTTGGGGTGTTGTATGTCGCGTATCTTTGGCGGATCATTCGTGTGGCCCATACGCTCAAAACTCCTTATTATAATGTTTTTGTAAAACTGATCTTGCGAACACTCGCTTTTGGCTGCTTGATCATCGCTTTTTTGGGGCCGTCTTTTGGTGAATCCAAAAAGGAAGTAAAATCGGTTGGGAAGGATATTATGATCTGTGTCGACTTGTCTAAATCCATGGATGCATTTGACATCCAACCCACACGCATCGAAAAGGTGAAGTACGAAATGAAAAAAATTGTGGATGCTTTTAACTCCGATCGGATCGGCATTGTGATTTTCTCTTCAGAAGCTTTCATGCAGTGTCCCCTTACATATGATCAAAATGCGTTGCACCTGTTTATCGAAGCCATGAGCACAAACCTGGTACCTGCATCGGGAACAGACTTTACACCGCCATTAAAATTGGCACTCAATAAACTGGAAGATGATGACGGTGCACCCACCGAAACCAAATCCAAAGTGGTGATTTTGATTAGTGATGGTGAAGATTTCGGTGAAAACCGTAATGATATTGCGCAAGAAATCGAAAATAAAGGGATCAAACTCTTTACACTCGGTGTGGGAACGGAACAGGGTGGCAAAATCTATAATGGAAACAAACTCAAAACCGACAATAGTGGCAATGTTGTGGTTTCAAAGTTGAATAGTAGTGCCTTAAAATCGATGGCCACCAAAACGGGCGGTCAATTCTTTGAGATCAATGAAACCAGAAACGATGTTTCACGGTTAATCAATACGATTGGTGGCATTGAAGGCCAACTTCGGGAGGCAAGGTTTGTTGATGTTACCGCAAACAAATATTTTTACTTTTTAGGAATTGCGCTTTTACTCCTGGCGTTAGATGTTTTGATCAACATTAAAACAATTCGGATTTGAAATATATCCTCACCATATTTTTAGCAACCTTTATTACTGACCCTGCAAATATTGGGAAGGTAAACGCATTGAAGAAAGAAGCCCGACAAGCCTACCTTTCCGGTGATTACAAAGGCGCCATCACAAAATACAAAGTGCTCATTGATTCGTTGGAGGTGAACGATGAAGAGGTCAAGTTAAACCTCGCGAATGCCCATTTTAAAACCAACGACACAACAGCCTCCGTACAAGGATATCAAAGCCTGATCGACAGCAAAAACAAAAGTATTTCGTCCCGCGCCTACCAACAACTGGGCATTATGGATAACCGCGAAGGTAAATTCGAGCAAGCACTGAATTATTTCAAACAAGCCATCAAAGCCGACCCTACCAACGATGAAGCGCGCTATAACTATGAAATGCTGAAGAAGAAACTGGACGAAAAGAAAAAGCAGGAAGAGCAACAAAAAGATAAACAAGAAAATAAAGATCAGGATAAGCAAGAGAAGAAAGACCAGGAGAAGAAAGATCAGGAGAAAAAAGAGCAAGAGAAGAAAGAACAAGAGCAAAAAGATCAGGAAAAGAAAGACCAGGAGAAAAAGGATCAAGAGAAGAAGGACCAAGAGAAGAAAGATCAGGAAAACAAAGAAGAGAAATCTGAGGAGGAACAGCAGGAAGAAAAGGATAAAGAAGAAAAACAAAACATGCCCCCCGATCTTCAAAAAAAATTGGAGGACATGAAAATATCCCCTGAAAAAGCCCGCATGATTTTAGAAGCAATGAAAGCGCAGGAAAA
>JBGTGG010000380.1:0-4911 GCA_041746855.1 Cyclobacteriaceae bacterium
GTTGGCAGAAATCATGTTTGAATTTGTGAACAAGACCAGCAGAATGCGAATCGACTTGCGAAATAAATCAGAAGACTTGTCCGAAAGTTTTGACTGGAAAGTATTGTATAAGGAATATTTGAAGTCGTACGAAAATGCAGAAGATATAATTACGGTTTAGTTCTTATCAAGCGTTTTAAATAACTTCATAAGTTCAGTCCATTCTGCCAATTTGATCGGACAAAAATCGAATTCCATTATTTGATTTTGATATTTGATAGTAGTGTAACTTTGGGTACCACCACTGTAACCAGCCTGACATTCCTCTTTCGATAACATTGCAGCTTTAACGAAGTTTACAAATCTATTTTCAAACTCATTATTAACCTCAATGTGAGCATTGTTAGGATAATCCAATTTGTGAGGCTGATCATACATAGTTGAATAAAAATAGGCCCAATTTTTTTCTCCCTTTCTGTATATAAATATTTGATCTGACCAATTTACCAGGCACCCACTTTGCGTGCCTATATAAACTTGAATTCGATGTTGACCAATATTTTCTATCTGAGAAATGAAGTCTACTTTATCATACAACTTATTTTCGGGAAACTTGACTTTATACTTTTTGGATTTGGCCAAATTTATTGGGTGTATCAAAGAATCACCAAAAATGGTTGTATACTTTAAATGATAATTCCCTACCTGTACATTTTCAAATGCTATTCTGGTATCACCCATTTGAATCGGATTATAAGAATGTTTATGATCGCCAAGCAATTCTACCTTTCTTACGAAACGACTGATTGATGATTCACTATCCGTAATAATTAAGGAAGCAATTTCCTGTGCTGGACTGAAAGCTGAGGTCCCCAGTAAAACTAAAAATACAAGCAGTCTCATAAATAGGTCATTTTTTTTCTTCCGCCCAAAGCCAGCGCAATCCCTCCGGCAACAAAGCCCCAGGATGTTTGTCGTTGTGTTCACCATCTGTCCATACGGCAGTGAACTGATAACGTGGGCTATCTATTTTTTTTCGATCCGCATTTTGATTTGCGTACTGCATCGCAGAAACCATTTGTTTGTTTGCCAAAAACCAATTGCCCCACTCGTTGCTGAGATCATTGGTTCCGTCTTGGAAAAAAATCCGCATCGGCCGGATGGGTTCTCTTCTGATCAAAGCAGGGTAATCCTGTCCACCGAGTTTGATTGGATTTTCATTCGGGCGGAAGCCTATCGAAACATAACTACCGATGGCGCTGTAGATTTTTCGAAACGCATTCGGGTAATGCCACGCTACAGTAAAGGCTGCAATTGCCCCGCTGCTTGTTCCGCCAATAGCACGCTGTTCGGGATCATTCGTTAGGTTGTATTCTTTCGCAACTTCAGGCAACATTTCTTCAATGACAAAGCGCGCATAGCGATTATCCATTGCATCATATTCTTGTGCCCGGTTGTCCGGATTGCTGAAGCCTAAAGTAGTGGGATAATCTTTCGAGCGGTTGCCCGGGCTTATAAAAATCCCAATGGTAACGGGCATCTCACCTTTTGCAATCAGGTTCTCCATTACTTGTGGTACACGCAAACTTCCCTCGGGATTTGTGGCACGGTAACCATCTTGAAAAACCAACACGCTGGCAGGTTCTGAGGCGTTATATTGGGCAGGAACAAAAAGCCAATACTGACGAACCGTACCCGGAATGATTTTACTATAAAAATTAAAAGGACCCTTAAACTCGCCTTTCGGAACACCGGGTTGTGGAAAATGATCAGGCGTTAATTCCAATCCTGTTCGGATAGTGTCTTGCGCACAAAGGCCAACGGCAAAAAAAATTAAAATAAGAAAAATAGATAGGGTTTTCATGAGTCTAATTCAAGTACACTGTAAAGATGTTCAATTTTTTTTGTACAGCATTGAATTGTTCCCTAAACAAGAATTCTCAAGCCTATAAGCATGGACTGAACTTCAAAAAAATTGATTCTAATTTAACTATTCTTAAAACAGCACGATAATCCTGGTATAATTTTATCCATCCAACCGCATTAATCCCTAGTTTTGAACTCGCATGAAACGCTATAAAATCTTTACCAAATTGTTCTTCTCCTTTACAGGTGTGGTGTTGGCAGCATTGCTCGTTTTATCGTCCATTTTCTATCTACGCATTCGCGATGTTTTGATTGAGCGCACCATTGATCAGCTTTCATCTGTCAATATTTTAAAAAAGCAATTGGTGGAAAATTACTTTTTACGCTCCGTACAAAATCTTAACGAACTGCAATTGGAAAATAAGTTCCTCCACATTCAGGATGAGCTCCTCGAACTTTCTGCCGACAGCCAACAACGCATTAAGGATTTAAATGAAATCGATTCTATTCGCGGGCTCTATGATTTTGAAAAATTCTATCTCTTTAATAATGAGTACCAGCAATTGTATAGCACGGGCGAACATCCTTTCCCATTGGGGATCTTAACCCATATAGATTCAATCATAAATAACAATTCGAATACGCTCCACATGGTAGATGCATCCCCGTATTCGAAAGATTCGCTTATCAGAATTTATTACTATGTACCAATCGTGAGAGAACACCAGCGCATTGGGGTGGTGCTTGTGCAGGAAAACATGAATAAGATTCAAGAGATTTTGAAAGAAACTACCGGCATGGGTAGAACTGGCGAGTCTTATCTTGTAGGCTCCGATTATCGGATGCGATCATTCTCACGATTTTTTCCCGACCAGCTTCCCTATACCATTACTGTTGATACGGAAGCTGTTCAAAAATCCTTTCAAGCCGGAGATGGAAATGGGATACTGGACGACTACCGTGGCATCAAGGTATTAAGTGCTTACAGAAAAATAGACCATGTTGATTTGCCCTGGACAATTATTTCGGAAATCGATCAGAGTGAAGCCATGGAATCGGTTATTAAATTGCGTAACTACCTGTTTGCCGTTACGCTAGTGATCCTTGTTATCATGGGCATTATCACTTATTTATTATCGAATGCGATTTCAAAACCAATTTTGGATTTGAAGGAAATTATTGTTTCGCTTTCGAAAGGAATTATACCCGAAAAGAAACATTTTGAAACCTCCACTGATGAAATCGGGGAAATAGCGCTTGCCGTTTTTCGGCTTACCGATGGGCTGTCACGAACTACCACCTTTGCGAACGAAATCGGATCAGGAAATTTTAATACTTCCTTTTCAACCTTGAGTGATAAAGATGTATTGGGCCATGCGTTGATTCACATGCGCGATGAACTAAAGAAGTTTAACGAACGTGAACTAAAGCTTGCACGGGAAAGGTCGGCAGCGCTCCTGGAAGGACAGGAAAATGAACGCAGGAGGATCATCAAAGAATTACACGATGGAGTAGGACAACTCTTGACCGCCATCCGCATCCGGGTCGATTCACTTGAAAGTGAAAGTGGGCTTAAGGAAGACATCAAAACAAAAATCAATGAAACGATTGACGAAGTAAAGCGTATTTCATACAATGTGATGCCGCAAGCGATTGTTGATTACGGTCTTGAAATTGCATTAAAAGGTTTATGCGATAACGTAAAGAAATATTCATCTTTTACGATCGATTACCGTTATGTTCATGAACATGAACATGTATTGAGTTTCGATGTCAGTATTGCAATATTCCGAATAGCCCAGGAAGCCTTGAATAATATTGTAAAGTATGCTCAGGCAACCCACGTGAATGTACACTTGCTGGATAAAGAGGATGAAGTGTACCTGGTAATTGAAGATAATGGTGTGGGCTTTGATCAAAATGAAATTATGACAAACACCGGCTCGGGATTGAAGAATATCCAGGAGCGGGCTAAACTTCTGAACGGGAATGCCGAAATTCAATCTTCAGCAAAAAATGGTACCCTGATTGAAGTGTATATCCCGGTGAACTAAATTGAGGATTATGACAAAAATACGTTTGTTATTGGCTGACGATCACCCCCTGATCAGGGAAGGGTTTAAATCACTGTTGGATAAAAATGATCGGTTTGAGGTTGTAGGAGAAGCGGAAAACGGGAAAGAGTTGATTGATCTGGCCACCCGTCTGGTGCCGGATATTATCCTGACGGATATCAATATGCCCATCATGAATGGATTAAAAGCGATGGAGCAACTGTCTCAAACACTTCCACAGGTGAAATTTATTATCCTCTCCATGCATGAAGAAATCGGGTACATTCTCAATGCATTAAAAATTGGAGCCCGGGGCTACCTACTCAAGAATATTGAGCGGGCAGAACTTGAAAAAGCAATCCTGAATGTGTATGAAGGAGGAAAATATTTTAGTCCGATCGTAACCTCCATCCTTGCGGAATCTATTTCAAAACCAGAACCAGCCGAACAAGTGGAGATCACACCCCGCGAAAAAGAAGTGCTCGAACTGGTGTCGAAAGGCAGCAGCACCAAACAAATAGCAGATCAGTTGGGGATCAGCATACGCACCGTGGAATCACACCGAATTAACATGTTGAAGAAAATGAAAGTGAGCAATTCCGCTGAATTGGTGAAACGCGCCACCGAAATGGGCATACTTGCCTAGTTGTATCAGGGTAAATACGGAGGTTGAATCCGTGTTAATCATGATCAACATCCACCCCTATAACACGTTTATTTGAGTAAGAATTAAATTACACTGTGTTATGAAAACAATATCAAAAATGCTCGCATCAGGATTTCTAGGAATTGGTCTAATTATGATCTCCTTTATGGCTGCCAAGGCACAAACTACTCCTGCCTGGACTACTTCTAAGGATGTTCAAAAAGTGGCTAACAAGGAACTGTTCACAAATGAAAATCTTCAGAAATCCCATATCCAAGGTTCATCTGCTTCCCCAACGCTGACTGTCTCCAAAGAGGTTCATCGTAGAGAAGGTGATGAAGTACAAGCGAAAGGCAATGTGGCTTC
>JBGTGG010000381.1:0-4317 GCA_041746855.1 Cyclobacteriaceae bacterium
AAACGAAAAATGTTTTTCTCCCGCATGTGGGTGCGAAAATAGGAAAGAAGGGGTTATCTTGGAAGTGACTTGATGCTGTGATAATCAGGATTAATTTAGAATAAAAAATAGTTAGCTATGATAAAAAAAATATTACTAACGATTGGAATTGTTTTAGCAGGCTTACTTATTTACTATACTGTAGTAGTAATCGATGCTAGAATAGACACGCCAGAAATTGTTCAACAGGTGTTGAAATCTGATAGAATTAAACTGGAATTATCTGATTTTTCTACTGAACAAATAGAAGCACTGTTAAAAATTCAAGACCCAAACTTCTATAATCATAAAGGTGTAGATATGTCAACACCTGGTGCAGGAATTACAACGATCAGCCAGGGGCTCGTAAAAATGTATTATTTCGGGGATTTTAAACCTGGAATTGAAAAAATTAAACAAGTTGTAATTTCAAGATTTGCATTTGATGTTCAAGTTCCTAAAGACACGATTTTGAAATTGTTTATAAATGAAGTTTACCTCGGTCATAATAAGGGTAGGATAATCAAAGGGTATGAAGATGCTTCTATAGAATATCTCAGTAAGACATTTAAGGAGTTAACTTGGGATGAATTTTTATCACTAACAGCGATGATCCGTGCTCCCTCAACGTATCACTATATAAATTGTAAAGAGGCAAATTTGGATAGAGTTTCAAAGATTAAAAAGATGTTATCAGGAGAATATATTCCTAAAGAGAATAGTGACTGGCTTTATGACAGGGAATAGTTATCCTATAATAATCAAGAATCTATAATGCTTTGGATTTATTTATTGCTTCCGTATGGACGATATCAACCGTTTGAAATAAATAAAATCGCAGGTTTCTGATTTTTTTCGTTGATTGGGTATTGTTAGATAATCCTGATCAAATGACTACCTATAAATCCGATCTTGAAATTGCCCAAGCGGCCACATTACAACCCATTGCAAAACTTGCAGACTCATTGGGAATCAATGAAGCAGACATTGAACTCTACGGAAAATACAAGAGTAAACTCGCACTGCGCATCATCAACGAAGAAAAAATTAAGAAGTGTAAACTTATCCTCGTCACCGCCATGACGCCCACACCTGCGGGAGAAGGAAAAACCACCACCTCTATCGGACTTTGTGAAGGGTTGAATAAAATCGGAAAGAAAACAACGGTTGTACTACGCGAACCTTCTCTTGGTCCGGTGTTTGGAATGAAAGGTGGTGCAGCCGGTGGTGGCTATTCGCAGGTTGTACCGATGGAAGACATCAACCTCCATTTTACAGGCGACTTTGCGGCTATTGAAAAAGCAAATAATTTATTGGCCGCGTTAATCGATAACGACATTCAAAAAGTGGGTGGAGGATTGGGCATTGATCCGCGCACAGTAGAATGGAAGCGCGTAATGGACATGAATGACCGATCGTTGCGAAATATTGTAACGGGCATGCATGGTAAAAGCGGAGGCATGATGCGCGAAACAGGTTTCAACATAACAGCCGCATCCGAAATCATGGCGATCCTCTGCTTGTCAAAAGACATCGATGACTTAAAAGAAAAGATTGGAAATATTTATGTAGGTGATACGTATAGCGGCCAAGCCATATTCGCACGCGACTTGCATGCACAAGGCGCTGTTGCGTTGTTGTTGAAAGATGCGATCAAACCCAACCTGGTACAAACACTTGAAGGTAATCCGGCCATTATACATGGTGGCCCTTTCGCCAACATTGCACAAGGTGCAAATTCGATTATTGCAACACAAGCAGGTATGAGCCTTTCCGGTTTTGTGGTAACGGAAGCGGGTTTTGGATCTGACCTTGGCGCTGAGAAGTTCATTAACATCGTGAGCCCCTATGGTGGATTTACACCGCACACCATGGTGTTGGTGGCAACGATACGTGCCTTAAAATATCATGGAGGTGTAGCACGCGAAGACTTAACAAAACCAAATTTAGAAGCGGTGCAAGCCGGGTTTGCCAATTTGGAAAAGCACATCGAGAACACGAAAATTTTTGGCGTCCCGTGTGTGGTGTCGCTGAACAAGTTTACAACGGATTCGCAGGAAGAATTAGCGTGGGTGCTGAGTAAATGCCAGGAGATCGGTGTGGAGATTGCCCTGGCGGAAGGCTGGGAAAAAGGCGGGGAAGGAATGATTGACCTGGCAACAAAAGTGGCGCGTGCAGCAGAAAATTTTAATGGAAAGTATTGGCCGGTGTATGATTGGAATGCTTCCATTATAGAAAAAATCCGAACCATAGCGGTGAAGATTTACGGTGCAAGTGGTATTAAATTGTTACCCAAGGCAAAACAAAATCTGAATCGTATCGAACGAATTGGATTGAATGGTGTTCCTGTATGTATCGCAAAGACGCAAAATTCTTTTTCGGATGATCCGAAAAAATTGGGAAGGCCAAAAGATTTTGTGATTACCGTACGGGAAATTGAAGTGGCCGCTGGGGCGGGATTTGTGATCCCGATTACCGGGGATATGTTGCGGATGCCGGGGCTACCGAATGAGCCTGCTGCCATGGGAATGGACATCGATATTAATGGAAAAATTTCAGGGTTGTCCTGAATTTTTTTCTCGCAAAGACCGCTAAGAAGACGCAAAGCCAACATAGCTTCGCGATTCCTTTGCGAAAATCTTTGTGGACTTTGCCTGCCTATACTGAAGCTTGCGCAGGCAGGCGTGAAATTTTTGAGCTATTGCTATGAAGCAGTCTGTAAAACATACAACGATTCAAAAAGTGAGCGCTTCTTTAAGAGAAGAAAAGGCTGACCTCGTAGCCGTGGAAGAACCACTGGAAATCAGGATTGGCTATGGATCGATGCATGACCGTCAACAAATCCGTTTGGCCGTGACCATGCGCACACCCGGCAATGATTTTGAATTGGTGTTGGGATTTTTATTTACTGAAGGAATACTTACTTCATACGAACAAATAGAAAGTATCAAGTATTGTGTCGATGGCGGAAAGGCTGAAGAAAAAGACAATGTCGTACGCGTTGAACTAAAACCAGAAACGGAATTCGATCAATCAAAATTGAATCGGAATTTTTATGTTTCGTCAAGTTGTGGGGTGTGTGGCAAGTCTTCAATTGATTCGGTGTTTACAAAATGTAATGTCATAAATGATTCATTTGTTGTCTCCTCTGCACTGTTGCATTCCCTTCCGGCAAAAACACGAGAAGCACAGTTGGTGTTTGAATACACTGGAGGAATACATGCTTCAGCGCTTTTTGATGTTGATGGAAATTTGAAAATGCTTCGCGAAGATGTTGGCCGTCACAATGCGCTGGATAAAATAATAGGGGCTTCCTTGATCAAGAATGAAGTGCCGATGTCCAATACCATTCTTTTGTTAAGTGGTCGCGCAAGTTTTGAACTTATTCAAAAGGCAGCCATGGCGGGTATTCCGTTTGTGATGGCTGTAGGAAGTCCATCCAGTCTGGCCGTTGAATTGGCAAAAAAAACCAACATGACCTTACTGGGCTTTGTCAGGGATGAGCGCTTTAATATCTATTCCGGAGGTCACCGAATTGATTGTTGAATTCACCGTTTATAAAATTCCTTTTTATTGTGACGTCAAATGCTTGAGTAAACTTTAAGGTTAATGAGAATATCAGTAAATTTATGACATGAAATGTGCATCAGTAAAGCACCCCAAAGGAGGAATACGCATGGCATTCCATATATCCACTAAAAAATAATTTACATTATGAATACAAAAGATGATTTTCATAATTTGATTGACAAAATCGAAGATGAAGAAATTTTAAGGGGATACCTTAAGTTAATTCAACGTCTTAATAGTAACCAATCTGGTAAGCTTTGGGATAGCCTAACTTCTGAAGAGCGGGACGAATTAATTCTTTCCTACGATGAGAGCTTTGATGCTAATAATTTAGTTAGCCATTCGGAGGTTAAAAAACAGCACACAAAGTGGTTAGGAAAGTAATCTGGACCAAAAGAGCCAATCTTAAATTCAATAAAATCATTGATTATCTTGAGAAAGAATGGGGCGAAACCGTTACAGAGAGTTTCGTAAGAAAAGCATATAGCATTATTGAATTGATCTCAGAGCAACCAAAACTAGGAACCATGGAAAACCCTGAGAAAAATATTAGAGGTTTTCTCCTTACCAAACATAACCGATTGTTTTACCGCGTAACAGAAAAAAGTATTATCCTTTTAAATTTTTTTGATACACGATCAAAACCTAATCATAAATTTTAACCTACTTGAGCAATTCTTTTTGCAATGAAGTGTAATCCATGATCAACGTTTCAAATCTTTCATATCG
>JBGTGG010000382.1:0-13585 GCA_041746855.1 Cyclobacteriaceae bacterium
CACAAGGCGATACCATTGCCCTTTCTGGAAATACCGGATCCAGCGGTGGGCCACATGTACACTTCGATATCCGAAAAGGAAATACAATACTTGACCCATTGCTTTTCGGATTCCCCGAAATCGTAGACAACGTTCCCCCGATTGTGGAAAAAATTGCCTTACGCACGATGGATAAGGACTCCCGTATTTTTGATCGGTTTGGTCGGTTTGAATATTATCCATACCGGGTTGGAAAAAACTATGTGATCAACAACCCGATTCCTGCGTCTGGCAAAATCGGGATCGAGGTGATGGCCCATGACAAGTTGAATGCTGCCCACTTTCGGTGTGGGATCAACTACATTGAAGTGTATGTGGATGACAAGCTTGCCTTCAAACAGGAATTAATTGAATTCAACCTGGAAGATACACGTTCGATCTATGCTTTTATGAATTTCAAAGCGTTGCGGGCCTCCGGCAAACGGTTTTACAAATTGTATATCGATGATGGAAATCGAAATGATTTTTATGCTTCATCGCCTACCAAAGGGTTGATCAAAGTTGATCAATCAAAAAACAGCAAGGTTGAAATCCGGTTAATGGACAATAACAAAAACATGAGCACCATCAATTTTACGTTGGCGCCCTCTACAATTATTGAAGAAGTAAGAACCCTTGATCCTGCAAAGAAAGAAATCGAATATGATATCGATGAGAATATACTGCAAGTGATGGCGCAACCCCTGAGTGAAGCAACAAACACCGCGCGGGTTTACAAAAGAGGAACGGTGAAAGAAGTTGCACCCGATTATTTTAATACACTGCGTTCCGAATACCTTTTTGATTTGCGTGAAGAAATACCCGATTCTATTGCTATTGATGAAAATACCTTCGTTCCCAATATTCAAGCTGTTATTCCATCCGGAATTCCCTACACGTTTTATAGCGATGCCATGGATATTTCATTTCCTCCCGAAGCCTTGTTCGATACGTTGTACTTTCAGTCCTCTAAAAAGATAAACCTCGATAGTGGTGAAGTTTTTTCGATTGGCAATTGGCGAACACCTTTGAATAAACACATTGCTGTAACATTAAAACCAACCGGATCGTATCCGGACAAAAGCAGGCTGGCCGTCTATCGTCATTTAGGCAACAATCGTTATGCACATCATGGCGGTACCTGGACAAACGGACAACTCAAATTTTATACGCGCGACTTTGGTTCGTTTAGTATACGCGAAGACAATACACCTCCCAGTATCCGAACCGTTTACGCCAACAGCCGCATGCTCCGTTTTAAAGTGTGGGACGACCTTTCCGGAATTGCTTCAATGGAAGCCTATGTAAATGGGGAGTGGGTATTGATGCATTACGATGCAAAGACCAGTACCATTTGGTCGGAGAAGTTTGATAAAACCATTCCCTTTAAAGGTGAGGTGGAATTGATTATTACCGACAATGCCGGCAACAAACAAATCCTTAAACAAAAAATACTGTAACTATGGCTCTGAAAGTAGGATCAAAAGCACCGGATTTTAAAATTCCTGATCAAGATGGAAACATTGTAAAGCTCGCTGATTTTAAAGGGAAAAAAATCGTACTTTATTTCTATCCGAAAGATCAAACTCCCGGATGTACTTCGCAGTCTTGTAACTTACGCGACAACTACAAACTACTTCAGAAACAAGGCTATGAAGTAATAGGCGTGAGTACCGATTCAGAAAAATCGCACCGGAATTTTATCGCCAAACAAAACCTTCCTTTCACCCTACTGGCCGATGTTGATAAAACACTCCATGAAAAGTACGGAACATGGGGCGAGAAGTCGATGTACGGAAAAACCTATATGGGTACACTCCGCACTACTTTTATTATTGATGAAAATGGGAAGATTGAGGAGATTATTGGAAAGGTCGATACGAAGAATCATACGGATCAGATCTTAGGAAAATAGATGCTGGATACTATACGAGATGCTAGATACTGGATACTAGATGCTGGATGCTGGATACTAGATGCTGGATGCTGGATGCTGTGTCGCTAGGATCTAGAATCCAGTAACTAGAATCTAGAAACCAGCGGCCAGAATCCAGCGACTTTTTCTAGCGAGCGGGTTGCCATCTTAAATTAATTCCCGCATCTTCGCACCAAAATAAATACGTAAAATCCTTCCTCAATGAACCAGACTTCCATACTTTCCAAACTCAATACCATCGCTTCCCAAATCCGCAGGGACATTGTTAGAATGGTGCATGCATGTCAATCCGGCCACCCGGGTGGATCATTAGGCTGCACGGAGTATTTTGTAGCGTTGTATTTTCATTTAATGAAGCACGATTCCTCTTTTAATATGGATGGAAAGGGTGAAGATTTATTCTTCGTTTCTAACGGACATATTTCTCCGGTTTTTTATGCAACCTTGGCGCGTGCAGGTTATTTTGATGCAAAAGAACTTGCCACCTTCCGTAAAATGAACTCGCGTCTGCAAGGTCACCCGGCCACTCATGAGCATCTTCCTGGTATTCGCATTGCTTCCGGCTCTTTAGGACAAGGTCTTTCTGTTGCTATTGGTGCGGCCACTGCCAAAAAAATGAATAGCGATGACAATTTCGTATACGTACTCATGGGCGATGGCGAACAACAAGAGGGACAAGTTTGGGAAGCGGCTATGTTTGCTGCCCACAACAAAGTTGATAACCTAATTGCTACCATTGATTACAACGGCCAGCAAATTGACGGTCCTGTAGATGAGGTTTTATCATTGTTGGATTTAAAAGCAAAATGGGAAGCTTTCGGCTGGATCGTTCAGGAATTTGATGGCAATGATATGGAATCGGTTGTAAACGGATTACAACGCGCCCAGTCATTGGCAAAGAATGGCAAGCCTGTGATGAACCTGATGAAAACAGAAATGGGCTTTGGTGTCGACTTCATGGTAGGCTCCCACAAATGGCATGGTATCGCTCCTAATGATGAGCAACTTGCTACTGCACTTGGTCAACTGGAAGAGACTTTAGGGGATTACTAAATTTCACATTATGCACCGGAACGATCTCGATGAACCTCCGGTAAAAGCAAAGCCGGATATTGATCTGGAAGAATTATTTGAAGTCCACCCGGAATTTCAAACGGATTCGCATATTTACGTGCATTGTCATTTCAAAAGTGGTTTAGATGAAGTCCTTATCCGGATTTGGATGACTACTTTTTTAGTAGACCAAAATAGCAGTGCCCGTTCTAAATTAGTACACATCGAAAACATTACCTACGCTCCTCACTGGACATTGGTGCCCACCAATTATCACTACAGTTTCCTGCTCATTTTTGAAAGCTTACCAAAATCCTGTGCGGTGTTTGATCTTATCGAAGACATTCCCCAACCGGGAGGTTTTGTTATCAATGACATCAGTCGCAATAAAAAAGATGTGTATCATATTGATTTGCCGATGGAGTGATGTGATTTTTTGTGGTAATTTCAATACTTGGAAATTTTTAACACCTTTACGAAGGTAATAAGGTTGTTAGTCGCCATTTAATAATACAAAACAATGAACGTTAAGCCCACCAAAATATTCGCAATTATTCTATCCTACGTATTGTTAATGGTTGCAGAAGGATGTTATACTGGTTGTCCCTCTCCTCAATTCCCTTACTTTGAGTATAAGGCTTTGCATATTGAGACACCGCTAATTGTCACAGATGTTTCGAAATTATATTTTATAATTTCTTTCGATTCGATTGAATATGTAACAAAAAAGGAAGATTCTAATTTTGAATCTCTTTTTATAAATTCCGTCTATGCGTACGATTGTCTACCTGATGGTGGAAATGGTGGAAAGGTTAAATATGATATTGCACAAATAAATATCTATCCCGACTCTGTTTTTACGGATTCCTTTGCGATCGGAGAATCAATAAGTAGCTTATTTAGAATACCTACTTGGCGCAATTCATCTACAGGAGAATACCACACTGAAAGGCTTGATAGTCTCTCAAATATTACAACTAACGTATTGAGTTATAAAGAACAGGAATTGTCCTTTAGTAGTTATTCGAAACCAGTAGTGTACAACAGACCCTATTATTTCGACATAGAAATAATAAAGGAAAATGGAGACGTTCTTAAAGCAAGAAGTGAACCGATCACTTGGAAGCATTAAAAAAAGTGTAGCTCATATTTTATCCAATACCCCAAACCAGTTAAATTTAAGTTACTAAATCCACACGCCAATGAAAGTAAAATTTAACACCCTCGCTTTCCTTAGTATGCTCTTCGTCATTATCGGTTGTCGTCCTTCTACAAATGAAAAAGCTGATGAAGGAGTTGAAGAAAATAAAAAAGATATGAGCGGGCTGACCTATTACGATCTGCTCAAACAAGTATTCGAAGATGACGGCTTTAGTTTTACATGGAATGGAGAGGCTTTGCCGAATGATTTTATTTCCTCACTGTCGATAACGAAAGATGGTATGTGTGGTTCAGGGGAGTGTGGAGATTTACTATGGATTACAAATAGTTCTGCAGGAGATAGTCTTGAAGTTATCGTAAAGGGTGATTATGATTTGGAAGGAGATACCGGACAGATTACCAGGCAGTATGTTATCCCCGCGAATGGCAAAGTAATCATTGGATGCTCCCATCTCTGCGTTGAAGGAACACCCTATGCTTTTGAGCGGGAGATAATCGGTTCAAAAATATTTAAAGAAGTTGCTATTTAAATTTACTTCTTCATGGATCTTTTAATTGAGATGGTTCCAAAATAAAGTTTGCGTATTTGTTTAAAGCAATCAGGTTAGAAAATCAAAATGAACCCATATATCAATATCTGGTTTAAAACCAGAAAAACAATTGATGATAAATTACAGTCAAATTGGGTTCATGATTATGGATTTACTCCATACTTGATATACGGGCTCACTCTAACAATAGAGACTTATTCAGATTTGCTATTTCTGGAGTTCAATACTATTTTAATTTTATTCATAGCAATAGCCCTTGGGTTTGTATCCGCAATTATTACACGCGCTATCGGGGTAAATGTCCTATTCTATATCGGTAAAATATGGAAAGGAAAGGCATCAAAAAGTGAAATTGACACTGTACTTTCACTATCGCTTATCCCCAATATTCTAGTTTCCAGTTATCTGGTTTTAGCTATGGCCCTTAGTTTCGGAGAGGTAATGACATTTAAAGAAAATAATTTTATTGTTCTAGTAATGTATTTTTTTGGCTTACGAATACTCATATTTGGTATTGCGCGGGTTCAGAAATTCAGTTATGGATTAGCAGTATTAAATATATTTGTACCACAACTCATTATTGTATTCATCTATCTTCTAATTAAAGAGCTATAACGCATAAGAATGTTTTCTTTGCACGTGATATGCCATCAAATATTTAACTTCGCTCAACGTTGAGTAAATAAAACTGCATGATTCGTTTCTTCAGCATTACGTGCCTCCTGTTATTATGCCTGCTTGGCGAAGTCTATGCGCAAAAAAAAATCCAACAGAAAATTCCAGAAAAAACACGTATCCTCTTTGTCATGGATGCATCGGGAAGCATGAATGCTGCCTGGGAAAACAACATCTCAAGGATGGATGCTGCAAAAAGTATTCTTACCCGATTGGTGGATTCCTTACGCAGCAATGAGAATTTGGAAATTGCACTGAGGGTATACGGCCACCGCTATCCGCGGAATGCCAACAATTGCCAGGACAGTCGGCTGGAAGTTCCGTTTGGTGCCAAAAATCACAACGCTATCATGGAGAAAATCAAAAGTATTCGGCCATTGGGCACAACACCCATTACCTACTCAATCACTGAAGCTGCAAAAGATTTCTCCACTACGGCAGGGTATCGGAATATTTTGATCCTGATTACCGATGGAATAGAAAGTTGTGGCGGTGATCCCTGTGCAGCTTCCATCGAATTGCAAAAGCGTGGTGTCTTTCTTCGTCCCTACATCATCGGGCTTGGATTAAAAGCCGGGGAAGCGCTCAATTGTGTGGGTCAGTTTTTCAATTCAGAAAGCACAGAAGATTTTCATCAGGTGCTCAACAAAACCATTGAAAACTCTTTCTTAAAAACCACGGTGAGCGTGAAATTATTGGATGGTGCTCGTAAACCCACTGTCACCAACATCAACGTAAGTTTTATGAACAGCATGACGGGAACAGCCGTCTATGATTTTGTACATTATCTTGATCGCAACGGCAACCCGGATACCGTTTCCATTGACCCTGTGTTGGGCTATGACATCGTGGTGAATACGTTACCGGCTACGATTAGGAAAAATGTTCGCATTATCAATGGCCGGCATAATGTGATTGAGATTCCGGCAACACAAGGAAAATTAGTAATAAAACAAGAAGCCAGAAAAGACCAGGCCACTACGGTTGTGCGTGAACAAGGAAAACAGGAAATCCTCACTACACAAATTGCCGGTGACGAAGTTGATTATCTAACGGGAAATTATCAGCTTGAAACAATCACATTGCCACGCAGAAAATACAATGTTAAAATAGAAGAAAAGAAAACAACAACCATCACCATTCCAGCTCCCGGATTGGTGAACCTCAATACGATTGCGATTGGTTATGGTGATCTTTATGAAATCCTAGAAGGCGGTGAGCAGGTTTGGGTGTGTTCACTTTCCGACAAACCCATCCGGCAATCGTATACGTTGCTTCCTGGTACGTATAAAGCAGTTTTTCGCGTACGCGAGACAACAGGAAGCAAATACACGGGCACACGAACGTTCACATTGAAATCCGGTGAAACGGCTACTGTAAATATCTTTAATTAATCACATTTTTTGAGGCCAATTATCAGGTATTCCAGATTAGAATGCATAAAATTGCAGCTTGCTAAAACACCATCATGACCAAATTTACCTACACAGAAAAGAAAGATACCCGTTCGGGCTTTGGAGTTGGACTTCACGAACTAGGCAAAAAAAATAAAAACGTAGTAGCGCTTTGCGCGGATCTAGTTGGATCGCTCAAAATGGCAGCGTTTATCAAAGATTTTCCAGATCGTTTCGTTCAAGTAGGAATTGCGGAAGCCAATATGATGGGCATCGCAGCAGGTCTTACGATTGGTGGCAAGATTCCGTTTACGGGAACATTCGCTAACTTTTCAACAGGACGTGTATATGATCAGATTCGTCAATCAATTGCGTATTCAGGTAAGAACGTAAAGATATGCGCTTCCCATGCCGGACTTACACTTGGTGAAGACGGTGCTACGCATCAGATTTTGGAAGATGTGGGCATGATGAGGATGCTGCCAGAAATGACGGTGATCGTTCCATGTGATTACGAACAAACCCGTTTGGCAACGCTGGCATTAGGCGATCATGTTGGCCCTGCTTATTTACGTTTTGGCAGACCAAACTGGCCCATCTTTACAGAAGGCCGTGAATTTGTAATTGGCAAGGCTGATAAAATGATTGAAGGCACAGATGTAACCATTTTTGCTAACGGTCATATGGTCTGGCAGGCAATCGAAGCCGAAGCGATCCTCGCAGAAAAAGGCATCAGCGTAGAAGTTATAAATATCCATACCATCAAACCGCTTGATGTACAGGCAATCCTTGATTCGGTGAAGAAGACAGGCTGTGCCGTTACATGTGAAGAGCATCAACGCAATGGCGGACTGGGCGATAGTGTTGCACAAGTGTTGAGCATGCACAACCCCGCTCCTATGGAGATGGTTGCTGTCAACGATTCGTTTGGCGAAAGCGGACAACCGATAGAACTGTTAGCGAAATATGGTTTAGGAGTTGAACATATTGTGGAGGCTGTTGAGAAGGTTGTGAAGCGGAAGTGATTTATTCTTTAACGTTGTGATTAATTTAAAAATAGATGAAAAAAATTTCTTTAAGCTTAGCAATTTTGCTCAATGTTTTTATTGTGAACGGGCAAGATCAAATTTTACAGGGAGAACTGCTTGTTGAAAAGTGTTTAAACAGTAAAATAAGTTTAGCGGAGTGGACATATTTGACTGATTATTTTGAATCATATCTAATTGATGGCGGTTATGGAAAAAGTAGTAATATCGAAAATGCCTATCTTAAGTTTATAGAGCATAGGTCTGAATATCCACCAAAGAAATCACCATTACTTCAAGATCGCACCGCACTTAAGAAAAAGCTTTTAGATTTAAAAATTATAGATGGTTCAAAGACTATTGGCTTTCCATTTCTAGATTGTTTTTATCTATCAAACCCTGATTTAGTAAACTACCCCGAAAGTAAGTTAAAGGAGATTGCTGCTATGGCAGAAGTTATGTCTGAATACGATCTAAGCATCACTATCATTATGGATGCTTTGAAAACTTTGCTTTCTGAACAAGAGTTAAAAAAAGACATATATAAAAGGGCTGTAATTCTAATTGGAATGATCGACATCATTTACATTGAAGAGATATTACAAGGACAGGCCACAGAGGACAATCCCATTTTTAGGCACCTCCTAGACACCCAGAAACAAGAGGAGCAAACTGCCATAGAAGAGTTTTTAAGAAAGGGTGGCCAGCGATTAGAAAAAGAACCCGAACCCATGGGAGGTTTTCAAGAGTACATTAAATGGATTTACAAAAACAATAGAAAACTCGAAGATCCAAAGAAGCTTGGGAATGATTACAGATCAATTTTAGTGGGTGAAGTTGATGAAAATGGAAACTTAATTGAAATTGGAGTTTGGCGAGGAATTGGAATGGGATATGATGAAGAGGCATACCGATTAATAAAAAGCCATATCACCCAAAAATGGGTTCCTGGAATAATCAATGGAAAGCCAGTAAAGACAAAGGTCGAAATAGAAGTTGACTTTAGATTAAGGTAATAATTTTCATTCACAAATACCTTTTTCTAAAAATCATTTAAATTTCCGGGAATCCACCAACTCGATGAAGAAGCTCTTAGTATTTATAATTCTCCTAATTAGCCTTTGTGCATCTGGTCAGGAAAAACCCAACTCGGATTCTATTGATGTAAGGATTCTGAACAAGGGAAAGCACTACATCAAAGAACACACAATAACGCTGAACGGAACGAAGTACCAATTCTCAGATATTTGGCCAAAAAAATATTCTGAATACCAGAAACTTCCTTATTTGTGGCCAAACAATAAAACTAAAACCATAATTATCGACAAGAAAATGTTCAAGTACGATGAATGGCTAACTACTGAACTTTGGCCCATTGATCATGTTGGTGAAAATAAATTCGTGGATGGTAAGCTAACTATTGAACTCAGGACTAAGGTTAAATCCGGTCAACTGGAAATCGTACAAACTATAACGAAAGAATAACGGATCATCAACAAAGGGATAATTCTGTAGGACTTGAAGAACCAACCCAAAGTCCTCTGCCAAGAAATAATCATTCTACATATCTGCAAGAAACTGGTTATTACTATATTCGTTTGTTGCTCTCCAAAAAAAATGAAAACAATTTCGTTACTAGTTTTAAGTGTATTCTTTTTATCCTTCACCTACGGCCAACATCAGCAAACCAAAGAATTGCCAGTTGCATCCTTGGAAAAAGCAGGCTTCAACCGGGATTCCATTCAAAATCTAATTAATAAAATTAGTGAGACTCCCCACAAAGATTTTCGGGGACTGGTGGTTATTAAAGACAACCATATTGTCATAGAAAATTATTTTAGCACCTTTTGGCGGAATTCCATTCTGGATATCCGCTCGGCAGGAAAAAGTGTTACTACCTTGCTTTTGGGAGTCGCGATGAAAGACGGTTTGATTGACAACAATTTTGATCAATCTGTTTATTCCCTTTTCTCTAAAGAAAAAAATCCTTCCATCAATCCGGATTATAAAAAAATCAAACTCCGGGACCTCCTTGATATGTCTTCGGGTTAAGATGCAGATTCAGACGATTCGAAAACGGTAGGCCAGGCCGGTAACTGGATTGCAAAAGATGATTGGAAGGAATACCTCCTCACTGTTCCGCTAAAATCCCAGCCCGGTAAAAAGTTTGTATATGCAGACATTCATCCACTCCTGGTTGCGTTGGCAATTGAAGAGGCTAGCGGAATGAGCTTGAAAGATTACGCCAAGCAAAAATTATTTGACCCGCTGGGGATAAAACAATTTTATTGGTACACCAATGCCGCCAATCAGACCGGTGCTGCCGGCAATTTGTATTTGAGTACCCTCGATTTCGCAAAACTTGGAATGCTCATTACCAATGCGGGGAAGTGGGGGAATCAACAAATTATAAATCAGGAGTACATTGAATCCATAATCAATAGTAAGAATCCAGCCATTTCCGATTGGTTTTACTTAGCCGACTCTTACGGCATGTTTTGGTATAAAGCATCCCGAACATTTGCAGGCAAAAAACGGGATTATCTTTTCGGCTCTGGAATTGGGGGTAATCACCTTGTTGTGTTCCCCAACGAAAACATGGTGATTGCACTTACAGCTACTGCCTATGGTCAGGGGTACGCCCATGGAAGAACGTTTGCGATTATGGAGAAGGTTCTCAATGCAATGAAATAACTTGAATAGCACTGGCCAATGTTGCTTGTGATAAGTGAGTGGGAGCCATCTCACAAATAGCACAACTGTCAGGTTGAGTTTATCGAAACCTTATTAGTTGATCCCCAGCGCCTTTTAGTTCTGCCCAACCAAAAGGTTAATCGAAAATCAAGTTCCGGAATAATTAGTTAATTTTAGTCCATGCCAATATTTATGGATCGCCATTTTGTGCCACAGGCAAGCGCAAAGGCTGTAGCAGAAGCCCATCGCGAGGATCTTGCCATTGAGAATCTCTTTGGCTGTAAATGCATGACCTATTGGATTGATGAAGACCGGGGCAATGTGTTTTGTTTGATCGAAGCACCCGATAAAGGCGCGGTGGTGAACATGCATAAACAAGCCCACGGCCTGGTGCCGCATGAAATCATTGAAGTGAGCGCTGAACTGGTGAATGCCTTTTTGGGCAGGATCCACGATCCGGAAATGGCTGACCAGGAACCTACAGATGCGTTAAAAGTTTTCAGTGATCCGGCTTTTCGCGCAATCCTGATAGTTGAAACGTTGGATTATGTATTGCTTCAGCACAAGGCAGGAAAGGAAAGAGCGGGTGAAATTTACAGGCAGTACAACAGCATCGTTCATCAGCAGATACGAAGCCATAAAGGATTAAACATTGAGTTGGGAAGTATAAGTATAGCAGGTTCATTTGCATCCATAGCCGAAGCCACCAGTTGTGCGAAAACTATTCAACAGGAATTAAATTCACTGGCTGATGAATTGGAGTTACGATTGGGATTACATGCCGGTTTTCCCGTAAAAGATCACGCAGAATTATTTGGCAATACAATTCGGCTCAGCAAGTACCTATGCAGAACAGGAGTAAAAAACCAACTGTCTGTTTCTTCAACGGTTTATGACTTTTCCAAACAGGAATTAAAACACGAAGGAGGAACTCCAATCCGATGGTTAACGACCAATGGGGAAAATACACTTTATCAATTGATGGAGGCATTGGAACGCTCATGGCAGGACAGCCAGTTTGATGTTCTGGAATTTGGCCGGCTGATGGGGATGAGTAAATCAACACTGTACCGGGCTTGTCGTGAACTAACCGGACAATCACCCAATACATTGCTTCAAGAGTTTCGCCTTAATCAATCGTTAGTTTTATTGCGATCGCAGGCAAGAAATATTGCACAGACTACATTCGACACGGGGTTCAGCAGCCCCTCCTACTTCTCAAAATGTTTTCAAAAGCGTTTTGGTTTACTTCCCCTGGCGTATTTGAAAGCTACTACAGAAGCCTGAATCAATTTTACCATTCTCTGGTCTTTTTGTTTTATCCGTTCAACATGATCGGTAATACATTTGATTATAAAACAAAACCCTAAGACTATGAAAATGTATCAGACCCTAAAACCCATGTTTATCGTGGTAGTAATGTTCATGTTTGTTGCGCCCGCTATAGCACAGAAGAAAGAAAAGGATAAAGATAAAACCGCACAGTCAGCCGCGATGAAAACGTATGTGATTGAGCGGGAAATTCCCGATGCCGGCAAGCTCACATCAGATGACTTGAAAGGCATTTCCCAAACTTCCTGTAGTGTGTTGGACGAGATGGGTCCCTCCATCGTATGGATGCACAGCTATGTTACCGAAAATAAAATTTACTGCGTGTACCGCACCACCGACAAGGAGTTGTTGAAAACTCATGCAGAAAAAGGTGGATTCCCGATAAATTCCATCAGTGAAATTTCAGCACAGATCAGTCCGGCAACGGCTAAGGAGTAATACTTCGTCACCAACACAACCCTGGTACCGGTGTAGAACTGGTGCCAGGTTTTATAATTTATACAAAGCGGTATCCACCTCGAAAGGTTGACAATGTTCCATTTTGGAATGTTTTTTGAAACCCAATCAATCAAATAAATCGTTACTTTTACTAAAGTCAAACCACAAGCTTGAAATGTTATTGAGAAAAGAACAACAACTTGATCCTACTATAAAAGAGAAATTGACGATCCGTGCACAAAAAGCCAATGAAGACATTAAAAGCGGTAAAGTGTACACACGGAAAGAAGCCGATGCTAAACTTAATTCAAAAATATTTCCAACTTCTGAAACTTAAATCGTATTATTACGATTAATGCAACTATGGGACTTACCAAAACAGAAGGCTTTACTAAAACACAACTGGAGATTTCATCTCTAGCAAAAGCGTTGGGGCATCCTGCACGCATTGCCATTCTACAGTTTCTTGCGCAACGCAGCACATGTGTTTGCGGGGATATCGTGGATGAACTTCCGCTTTCACAAAGCACCGTATCCCAACATTTAAAAGAACTCAAAAACCTCGGATTGATAAAAGGCGAAATTGAAGGACCTTCGGTGTGCTATTGCATCCATCAGGCTAACTGGGACAAAGCAAAAAAACTATTGAATACGTTTTTCGAAAAGAACCACCCGGAAAACTGCTGCTAAAAAAATTTAATCAATCTAATCGCAATATTACGATATAAAAACCAACTAATTATGGAAACAAATACAACATCATCCGATCAAATCAAAAAACTGGTAAAAGAACAATACGCAAAAATTGCCGAGCAAGATTATGAAACCAATGCCAACTCATGCTGTGGCGCTGGTGGTTGCGGTGATACAGCTGTAATGGCGGAAGGCTATGACCAACTGGAAGGGTATGTAAAAGATGCAGACCTGGGATTGGGATGCGGGCTCCCCACCGAGTTTGCAAAAATAAACAAAGGTGATACGGTCATTGACTTAGGATCGGGTGCCGGAAATGATGCGTTTATTGCAAGGTCTGTTGTTGGCGCGGAAGGAAAAGTGATCGGTATCGACTTTACCGAAACCATGATTGCCAAAGCACGGGTTAATGCTCAAAAGATGAACTACAACAATGTTGAATTCCGCTATGGTGATATTGAAGAAATGCCGGTAGAAAGTGATGTGGCCGATGTAGTCGTGAGTAATTGCGTTTTGAACCTGGTTCCGAACAAAGCAAACGTAATTGCAGAAATATCTCGCGTATTAAAACCCGGTGGACATTTTAGTATTTCCGATATCGTTATTGATGGTGCG
>JBGTGG010000383.1:0-4296 GCA_041746855.1 Cyclobacteriaceae bacterium
GATCATCACAATGAGGATACTTTTAAAATTAGGGGGGTCAATATATGCCGGAATGTCACATCATGACCCGGGGTCAGCTTGACCGGAACAGGGGGTCAGCTTCAACCGGAATGGGGGGTCAACATGAACCGGAATCTCCAAGAACTCAAACACTCTAAAAAAATCATTTTCCGAATGGTTGCCCCTGCCCCATCCGCCTGTGTTGATATCCGAAAAGTTACGGCCATCCTGCAATTCGAAATTCTCAAATGCCAAGGACTTCGAATAATCCAATGTTATTCCCTGGCCTTCACCAGTTTCACGTTCGATGTCTTGCCCCTGTGCCGCGAGTGCGATGTCAAATGTTTCTGCACCCGAACACATCGCGAACAAATAATGCCCGGAAGAACAAAATGCCAGTATCTTTTTTACAACATCGTATTTCATGGCCGCTACGCTTCGATACCCTAGTTTGATTGCGTTGATCTCCAGCATTTTTGTTTCGACTTGCTTTTCAAATCGAAACAACTCTTTGCTGATTTGTCCGGTGAAATCTTCGTGGTGCAAATGCAACCAGTCGAAATCGGCCAACGCGTCTTTCAGGATTTCTTCATCGTAGAGAATGATAAAAGGAATCTCGGCATACTCCAGTACGTTGATCACGGCATCACTTTCATCACTGATCATTTCGTTTTTTGGCGAGTACACCGCAATGCGTGGAGCTTTGTCGAGCCGCACAACATCCATGTTCACAGCAGGGCTTGACATCCGGACTAAAAGCGCATTGACCTGTACGGCTGATAGTTTCTCGAAAGAAACACCCCTAACGACACACTCCTGCTCTACCAATACAGACCATGCTATTAAAAAACTTCCACCCCGGTAGTTCAACAACCAATCGACAGGGACATCGTTTTCCAGCGCGAGATAAGATATACCATACGCCTTCAGGTGATTGTTTTGGGCATCGTCCATTGGAATGAGAATAGAGGTGCCATACGCCACCTGCGAAAGAGCAATCAACATAATGAACACAAACCCTTTCATAATTCTAATTTAGTGAATTGCTGAAACAGATTAATTTCTATTTATTAAAAGGCTGTTTTCAATTTGTAAGCAAGCTATTTTTTGTATACGGCAGACAATGTGAATAAGTATTATTGTTTTTCCATGTGTGCTAACATAACGCGCGCAGGAGGCATCAACCAATTATTCTTGAGAATGCCTTATTCGGATAATTCCTTTTTGAACAACAGTGAATGCATTATGCAATTGGCTCTTGTATTTGAGCAGCAAGGGGCAAACCAGATCTGCCCTTTCCTGTGTTTCAAGGCCTTCTAACCTGAGTAGTACAACACCCGCGTGGGCTTTATTTAACCGAAAAACCAACTCTCCGAAATCTTTATCTTTTGTAATCAGAATTCTTTTTTCGGCAGCAGCTATTTGAAGAAGAACATCGTCATCCAACGACCGGGTTTCATCAATTACATAAAAAACATTAAACCCCAATTGCCGTAAACCATTCACAATACTTCTATCAATACCCTCATCGGCCAAAAAATTCATACGGCAACCGGATAGGTCTTTTCTCCTTTCAATGCTTCGGCAGCAAAAGCCAGAGCAGCGGAGATAGCTTCTTTAGTCAGCCTTGGATAAGACTTTAAAAGATTATCAACCGATTCCCCTGCAGAAAGTGATTCTAATATCAATTCTACTGTGATACGCGTGCCCTTAATTACCGGCTTGCCCATCATAATATGCGGATTGATTTCAATGTGAGAAGACGTATCCATAACAATTCTATTTGCAGTTCTACTTATAAAGATACTACGAATTTAGGTAGCTATATCCTTTAAAAACGCTTATAAGTAACACAAAGTTACCACGTTTTAGAAGAAGAAACACCAGGATAAACCCCTCCTCTGTCGCCCAACTATTTCAGTATAAAGTATCACCCACCACCCACCATTTGATGAAATCAGATTATAGTAGTTAAACGAGCGGTATGGCAGACGAAATGGGCGCTTGTAGCCAAAAGTTTTGCAATTTTGTACCTGGCTTATTATGTGCTATACTCTATGACCTGGTTTGCTCGTGTTGCTTCTATCCTGCTTATTATTCTTTTGGTTTACAGTACATCGCGTGCGCAGCAACCCACCTCCGCCCCTGAAAAGAAAAAACTGTTTGGTTTCAGTCGGCTTGATGATACGGTGGCAGTTGACAAGAGTGGTTTTTTTGTACTTCCACTTTTATACTATTCACCGGATACCCGATGGGCTTTTGGCGCGGCAGGCGTTTATTACTTTAAGATTCCTCCCAAATATGAGTATGAGAAACTGACACGCGTGTCGTACCTTCAATTCCTGGCAGATTATACCCAAAACAAGCAGCTTGATCTTTGGAGTGTTTGGAACATCTTCACGCGTAATGAAAATTATCTGTTCAAAGGTGAGATGCGATACCGCAACTTTCCTGATCGTTTCTATGGCATCGGCAACGATACTCCCGATGCCAACGAGGAACGGTATGAGTATAGTCTGATCAGCATAAAAAGTCTGGCGCTGAAGAAGATCAGACCCTCCCTCTTTGTGGGCTTCGACTATCACTTTGAATACGAATATGGGTTTTCGTACACCGAAGGTGGGATGCTGGAGCAAGGAACGATTACCGGCTATAACGGAGGACGCGGATCGGCATTAGGCGCAGTTGCCATTTATGACAGTCGAGATAACGCCATTAATGCCCGCACGGGAAAGTTGATGGAGGTGTCAAGTTACGTGTACACAAAAGCGCTGGGCAGTAGTTTCTCATTCATCAGTTTAAATGGACTACACCAACAATACTGGCCAATCGGAAAAAAGCAGTCGATAGGAATACAAACGAAACTTCGGTTAAGCTACGGAGGCGTTCCTTTTCTTGATCTCTCCGTAGCGGGTGGTGATGATATCTTGCGTGGCTATCCAAAATATCGCTACCGGGATCATCATTTTTTTGGCACCCAGGTGGAGTACCGTTTCCCCTTGTTCTGGCGACTGGGGATGGTCGGATTCGCGGGCGTTGGAGATGTATTCAACCAATTGAATGACGTGCGCGCGTCCACACTAAAGTATTCGGTAGGTAGCGGGTTGCGCCTAGCTGTAAATCCTGCAGAGCGGCTGAATATCAGAATTGATTATGCATTGGGGAAGGACGGTGGATATTTCTACTTCTCTGTTGCAGAGTCTTTCTAAGGTAAAGCGCATGTGTGATAGCACAGTGAGCATCATCAAGGAACTGGCTGAAAAGGGATAAACGACCGTTCTACAAAAATATGTCAATTTGGATATATGTCGAATATGACATACTTTGTAACTGGTAAACAACATGGATAAACCGCTTGTTTGGTTGCATGGTGAGGTGAGGTGAAGTCACCACCTTTTTCACTTGGTGCACGCATTGAGGCGGGCCTTTTATTACGAAGGCTTCAAGAAGGGGAAAACTTATTCATGCCGCACTCACGACAAATGCCTTCTATAGGCAAACGGTGCCACGAGCTTCGTATAGATGATGCGGATGTAACATGGAGAATTGTATATCGGACTGACCATGATGCGATTGTCATTCTTGAAGTTTTTGAGAAGAAAACCCGGTAAACGCCCAAGCATGTGATTGAGAACTGCAAGCAACGAATTCGAAGGTATGATCACTAATAACGGACTAAAGAAATGAATACAGCAAAGAAAAAACGTCTTGAGGCGAATGGATGGAAGGTAGGTAGTACTGCGGAATTTCTGAACCTTTCAACAGAAGAAGTTGCGTATATTGATTTAAAACTTGCCTTGAGCAAAGCCCTCCAGGAGCTACGCAAATCCAAAAAACTTACACAAGTTGACCTTGCCAGACGTATAAAATCAAGTCAGTCAAGAGTAGCCAAGATGGAAGCTGCTGATAGTTCAGTTACAATTGACCTTATGTTTCGCTCACTGTTTGCGCTTGGTGCATCAAGAAAGAAGGTGGTTGGAATGCTGGCAGGGAAATAGTTACACCTGCCCGCAGTCAGTTATCCCTATTACTTTCCATAACCACATGTGTATCGCTGCTTCCAAGACTGTTCAACATTATATTAACCAGTTTAAGTATGTTGGAAAGGGTCACCACGTGTTTTTGGAAGGAAAAAAGTTGAATGACATGATCAAAAAGCATTTGATATGAAAAAGAATAGAGCACTTGAGAAATATACTCCTGAGGAACTCGCAGATGCTTTTGTGTTCACCGGGAATTTTTCAGAAAAGGCGAAAGAGAAAGCAAACGATGATTTGGCTGCTGCGCGCGCGAAGG
>JBGTGG010000384.1:0-8297 GCA_041746855.1 Cyclobacteriaceae bacterium
TATTGGAAAGAATAGAAATTCCTTTCGAATTGGCAACAACAAAACTTGGTAGTTGGGAAAATTCGGAAGATGCTTTTCTGACTGACACCACAAAAGTAATTGTACAACGCGATAGAATGAAGCGAGAAAATTGAATTGGGAGTGGTGAATACATTGAGTCGCGTTTGCTAATAAAATACCGATCAAAACTCTCCCCAATGGGAATGGAGCACTATTTTTTAAAAGTGTAAATAATACATTATATTTAATTCTGCTTACCAAACTCATGATCATGATTTACAGAATTAAAAACTTTACGAAAACGACCCTTGTGGTCTTCTTATTTTTTCTGGCGTTTTCAACACTGGCGCAGGACGGAACGATCTATCCACTCGATGCCCCGCCAGAACCAAATGCAATTCCCCTCGGTACGGGAGGAGTTGCTGACCAACCTGCTTCAGAGTCGTGGTTTAAACAATGGGGCGATCCGATGGCACGCAACATCACCACGGCAACGCTTACTCCTTTTTTACCCGAACCCGGGAAGGCAAACGGTACCGCGGTAATCGTAGCACCCGGTGGAGGCTTTATGTGGCTTTCGATGGGAAACGAAGGTTGGGAAGTGGCAGAGGCGCTTGCCAAGCAAGGGATTGCAGCGTTTGTGCTCAAGTACAGGCTTCACCCGACTACAGAGTCGCTGGATGATTTTTCTGCCTGGATGAATCGTCCGCGTACACCAGCACCTCCAGCCGCATCTTCCGATGCTTCTAAAAGTGGAGCACCGGCACCACGTCCACCACAACGCGACCTCTCTAATCAGCTTGCAGATGCTGAGGCTGCTTACGCCATGATCGTAAAACGATCCAAGGAATGGGGTGTTGATACAAAACGAATAGGTATGATCGGTTTTTCGGCTGGTGCCGGACTTACCATGCATTCAACGCTGAATTCCAAAACCATGAAGCTGGCGTTCATCGGTCCTATCTATGGCGGTATGGGTCCGGTAGAAGTTCCCAAGGATGCTCCGCCTATGTTCAATGTTATTGCCACCGATGATTTCCTTTTCATGGGTCAGTTTGGCGTAATCGATTCGTGGTACAAAGCAGGCATACCGGTAGAGTTTCATCTTTACCAAAATGGTGGTCATGGTTTTGGTTTGGGAAATCCCAACCGCACCAGCAACCGTTGGTTTGATGCGTTCATACACTGGTTGGATGTAAATGAATTTCTGAAAGCGAAGCCCGTGAAGTGACGCGTAGGTTTACTTAACATTGTGGAGGGGGAAATTTCAAAAATTTTCCTTTTTTTTTGTGAGGTGGTTTTCTTCACTTCAATTGATGAAGGAAAATTTGAAATTTCTCTAGAACACACTTCCGCAGTGATCGTATTGAATTTGAGTATCCAGTACAATGGATGCATCGTTAAGGAGAGCATGTGAACTTACCGTTGCATTACCGGAGTTGTACGTGTAGGTATAAAGGTCAGTAGAAATTGATTCCTGAATGATGGCACCATCTTCATCGTAAATTGTTGTATGATATATCACTTTACCAGCATTATTTTTCGCAAGCTCAACCGCATATCCGGGTCGTGTGAGTGAGGCAATATAATTTGAGCTCAATTTTGAATCAAAATCTTCAAAATTGCTTACTTGAGTAGATTGGAGAACATTTGGTTCTGCACCGGAATAAAAGTGGACAGTCTTTTTAACAATATTTTCATTCAGAAATTCTAAGTTTATTATCTGATCAGTGTTGGGTGTATCGGACTTGGTAAACAATATTTCAACATTATCGCCTGACCAATTGTAGGTAAAAGTACGCTTAAGATCTCCAGCAGTGGAAAATGTTTTCACACTCGCAATCTTTCCATCAGCAGCATACTCATGTTGAGCGTATTCAATACCCTTATCCACTCTGTCTACTTTGCCGTCAGCATTGTAGCTGAAAGCATAATCAAATATGGGTGCTTCATTACGGGTCCGTACTTCAGTATGCATTTTGCCTGAGGCATTGTAGGTGTAAGTGTTCTTTGTGACAGAATTGTTACCAGTAATAGTTATCTGCGTAAGCCTACAATCTTTCAGGGCGGGAACATCATCTGAACAGCTTGCAAAAAGGACTAGAATAAATAGCAGAGTGTATTTCATAATGGCTAACATTTTTAATACTAGGCTCGTAAAGCTAGAATTATTTTTAAATCTCTACTAGCGTAAGCAAGTTTTTAATTCAATAGAATTAGTAATTAAACCAATAATATGCTGGCTCTCTATGAAGTAGGCTAACCTAGGTTTAAGATCAGGATTAACGATCACAAGGAGGAGTGTAGATGTAATTTCATTGAATATTTTTTTTGGTCGCAGGAACATTTTTTAGTCAACAGGGATTCTAATTAGACTCAAGTACTATTCCTGTTTAAATCATTACCCATGGACAAAATATTCTTTAGCGACTGGCAAAGTATCATTCGTATTTTAATAATATCCGTTGCGGCTTACTTTTCATTGATCCTCATCTTACGCATATCAGGAAAAAGAACACTCTCTAAAATGAATGCGTTTGATTTCATAATTACAGTTGCACTTGGTTCTACACTTTCTGCGGCAATATTGAATAAGAATGTTACACTTGCTGAAGGAGTGTTAGCGTTTATTGTTTTGGTTGGATTACAATTTCTGATTACGTATCTATCAATAGAAAAGAAATTTATAAGCAACCTGATGAAGTCGACACCCACATTGATGCTATACAAAGGGGAATTCTTAAAGAAAAATATGAAGAAAGAAAGAATTCTTGAAGACGAGGTGTTGGCTACGTTAAGGGAGAATGGAATCGGTTCAGTGGAAGAGGCGGATGCTGTTGTGCTGGAGACTGATGGTACGTTGACCGTAATTAAAGACATCTCGGACCCGACAACCTCTGTCATAAAAAATGTTCGGAAAGAGTATGACGATTAGCAAGGCCGCCTGCTGTATTTAGATGTGCGATTGCGAATTAATTATAACGTGCCCGCTATGCAGCGCACATCAAGTGTACACAACTTTAGAACAATAAATCCTAGAAGATAAAAGTTATTCCTTAAATTTTAGCTTGGGTAAGTTTGCGGATTATCAGATAATTTTTTAAAGTCCTGGCTGGGGGAACGCTAGGCAGGATCCGACTGTTGGGGTAATTAATAGTCTCTATTTGTCGATATAATCAATAGTTGAAATTAACTTTGTTAGATGTTTCTTGACTTTTATAACAACCTCAATCCCTACTTGCAAATTTTAATTGTACTGGGTATTAGTTTGGTGATTGGATATGTACTCCGCTTTATAATACTTCGGGTATTAAAATCCACAGCAAAGAAATCCCATGATATTTTCAAGAGATCGGTTTTCAGCCGGATAAAGGATTCCTGGTTGCTATTTATTCCTATGATTATTTTTTTGGTGATTTTTCCACGTGAAAACCTTGATGAAACTACCGTTGAATATATCGTAAAGATAACGCAGACACTTATCATCATATCATTCGCTATTGTTGCCATCAGGCTTGTGGGAGTCATTCAGGATGTAGTGGTAGATAAATACAATATTGATAAAGCCGATAACATTAAAGAGAGAAAGATCAGAACCCAGCTTTCCTTTATAAGAAAGATTGTTATACTAATTATTTTAGTCATTGCGAGTTCCTTGATCCTGCTAAACATCGATGGCGTTCGGAAATACGGTGCAGCCATTGTGACTTCAGCAGGCGTTGCCGGGATTATAATAGGATTTGCTGCACAGAAATCTTTAGGGAATTTGTTGGCCGGCTTTCAGATTGCCTTTACGCAACCGATAAAGATTGATGATGCAGTAGTGGTAGAGAATGAGTGGGGATGGATTGAAGAGATCAACCTCACGTATGTAGTGATCCGTATTTGGGATTGGAGAAGATTGATTGTACCCATTACCTATTTTGTTGAAAAGCCTTTTCAAAACTGGACGCGCGTGACAGCCGATCTTTTGGGTGCAGTTTTTTTGTACGTTGATTATACTGTTCCCCTTAAACACTTGCGCGATGAGTTTGATCGAATCCTGGAAAATTCTCCACTGTGGGACAAAAAAGATAAAGTATTGCAGGTAACGGAGAGTACAGAAAAAAGTATGCAGATCAGAATGTTGATGAGTGCAAAGAATAGTCCGCAGGCGTGGGATTTACGCTGTGAAGTTAGAGAGAAGATGATCGATTTTATCCAGCAGCATTATCCGCAAAGTTTGCCGCATACACGTGCCAGTATCACCGATCTGCGGGGTTAACCTAATTATATGATGGATGCTGCAGCTATAATTCAGAAACTAAAATTACAATCCCACCCGGAAGGAGGATTTTACAAAGAGACCTATCGATGTGAGCAAAAAATTCCAACACCCAGAGGAGAAAGAAGTGTGAGCACGGCAATCTATTATTTGCTGGAAGATAAAGACAAGTCGCATTTTCATCGTATTAAATCCGATGAGTTGTGGTTCTTTCATCAAGGGCAGCCGTTGGAAATTATTTCTATTCAAGATAATAAAGTCCACACAATACTGTTGGGCAACAATCTTGAAAAGGGTGAAGTCCCCTACGCGATGATACCAGCAAATTGTTGGTTTGCTTCTCATGTTAAAGATGAAGTCGGTTTTGCATTGGTAAGTTGTACGGTGGCACCCGGCTTTGATTTTTCGGATTTTGAAATGGCAAAGCGTGAAAATTTGATCGGAGAATTTCCGCACTTAAAAAGAGTAATCGAAAATTTTACAAGGCAATAGTATGGCAAAGACTTTTCTAAAAGCAGAATGGAGAAAGTTGGTGATGGCGAATTATGCTGTTGATCCGGCTTTATTGATGAACTATCTCCCAAACAAAACGGAACTTGATTTTTGGAACGGCACCTGTTATGTGAGCCTGGTGGGTTTTATGTTTCAGAATACGAAAGTGATGGGTATAAAGATCCCCTTTCATGTCGATTTCGAAGAAGTCAACCTACGGTTTTATGTTCGCTACAAGGATGCGGGTGAATGGAAGCGTGGCGTTGTTTTTATAAAGGAGATTGTGCCAAAGCCCATGTTAAAAATTGTTGCCAACACAATTTAAAATGAAAACTATGAGACCATGTCCATGCAGCACACATGGTTGTCCTCTGCCGATCAGTTGCATGTTGAATATCGCTGGAAAAAGAAAAACTGGAATTCGGTCAAAGTCATGGCCGCTAATGTTCCCAAAGGTATCACCCCAAATAGTGAAGAAGAATTTATTACGGAACATTATTGGGGCTATACAAAAGTTACTTCAGAGAAAACTTCTGAATACGGAGTGGAGCATCCGAAGTGGGACATGTATCCAACCCTTGATTATGAAATAAACGTTGACTTTGGTGATGTGTATGGTGCAGGATTTGAATTTTTAAACAAGGAAACTCCAAAGTCTGTTTTCTTAGCGGAAGGCTCGGAGATTGAGGTGAAGGCGGGGAGGGTTATTTAGAGTAGGGTTTCGAGGTGTCAATTTCAGGATTGAAAATGCCCATACTAACATAGTTTTTTTTAAATTGAATGTTATTAAGTCCTTGGATTAAATACGTTAACTAAGAATACGACTAATTGAGAAAGATATTCCATTCCCTGTTCACGATTGTTATTTTAATTGCTTGCGATCAAAAAAGTGAGCGCACTTCACAAGAGGATGATTTAACGGGTGTTGACTCTGCTAAACTGGAAATGGAATTTTCAGATGAGAAAAATAATGTTTCTGTTTACATTGGGTTTCTTCATAAATTTTATGGTCAGAATGATTATTATGTCGACTTATATTTTAAGAATAATTATTCGGACGCTACCAACAAGATGCTAATGGATGCAAGATTGGAAGTTATTTCCCAGGATGTAGAAACCAGGCGCACAAAATTACTGGATCAGGCGGCACGCAGTCATTTACTAACAAATGGACTGGATACAGTATTGGTGTTTAATCTTGATCAGATTATAGTGGACACTGTTTGCCTTACTGATTTTGAGTATTATGAGGATATGATTGAATCAAAATTCGTTGCCACATACAAGGCGAATTTAAAAGACGATGAATATATTGTAGTCAGTTTGAATGCTGCAAATGAAGGGGTTTTTAATAAATCGCCAGACGTATTTCTTGATTCAGCATACCTGATAAAAGTGTTGAGGTTAAATAGATTAGCCATAGAGAATGTATATTCATTTGGTGTTTTCACACATAAGGCAGACACCTTTATGTATGTCTCTTTTAATGACTACCAACAAAATGCTCAAAATTTTTACTTAATAAAAAATGGAATAACAGTTGACGAACATGCAGAGGATTATGTAATCCTGGAATTAACTCCTGTTCCTTTGGCAACAAATTCCGAGCTACTATACATTTCATCCGATGGGGTTCCCGAAACTGATAACATGTGGACATCGTTAGTGGGAATTGATTTAATTAATAATAAATTTGAATTTTACAGCCGAGGTCGTCTTCCTTATAAATAATGAAAATCTTTCGTATGATTAAAGTAATGGGTTTTGTTGCACTTTTAATTTTAATAAGTTGTCAGGGAACCATTAAGAACACGGAAGCAATCGTTGAAGAAGAGGTGGGAACTGAGATAGTGGATACAACAGATGTCCATTCAGATGATGAAGGGTCTTTAACTGAAACTTCGAAAGCCCCTGAACAAGGAAAGGAATTTCCGCTTGGATTTTGGGTTGGTGACTTTGAACAAGACCGAGAAAAAACAGAAGATGGAACTTACTTGTATGTTGACGAAGGTTACATGTGGAACCGAACCAATAAGATAAATATCTCCATTGATAAAATTGATGGCAATAAAGTGATCGGACATAGTGTTGTTGCAGGAAATGACAGACCCTTTCAAGGGACAGTCACGAAAAGTACGGATCTCCCACCGAATTCAATTGTGTACACTTTTAATGTTAAGGAACCAGGAGATGATCGATACGATGGAGAATTTACATTTCAAATTGTGGGTGATCAACTTAGTGGAAAGTGGGAGGCTTATAAAGACATTGAAATAAAGAAAAGAAAGTATAGGTTGGAGCGAAAGGTATTTACGTATGAGCCATCGATTAATTTGGAGAATGCCAAGGTGTATGTCAATTGGGAGAAAACTGCGAATGAAAGAAAGGAGATAATTGAAGATGGTGATGAAACATATGAATGGTTTTCAGCTGAGTATGCTACTGCCACTCAAAAGATATATACGATAAACGCCTCCACTCAAGTATTGGTAAAAGAAGATGTTGAGAATCTTATGCGGGGAGACTTAACGATCATACGAAATACAATTTATGCCAGACATGGCTACTCTTTTAAAAATAGACCGCTACGTGTTTTTTTTGATGCTCAAAGTTGGTACATACCCTTACATACCAATATTAAGGCTGACTTTACGGAAATAGAATTGAGTAATATTAAGCTGTTACTGCTATACGAAAAGAACGCTGCCGAATATTATGATTCATTTGGGCGTGGCTAAGTAACAGTACATGAGGTCTCAAATGCTATTACAGAAGGGGAATATTCTTACAGTTTCCTATTATTTGGCTATAGGATATTTTTCCTATTTGATGCTCCTCATAACACTTCAGTATATTCCAATAAATTTTGATGTTGCCTTCTTGCGATTGAAGCAAAATGAAATTGCGCGGGTGCATTACCAATATGCATTCTTCTTTCACGTGTATGCAAGTTTTGTCGTTTTGATCACGGGGATTTCTCAATTCTCTGATTATTTGCGCGCGCGATATAAAACTTTCCATAGAATGTTGGGAAAGATGTATGTTGTATTGGTGCTACTGGTAGCAAGTCCTTCAGGGTTGATAATGGCTTTCTATGCAAATGGTGGAATCAGTTCGCAACTTTCGTTTACCATAATGGCAGTGCTATGGTTTTTCTTTACGTACAAGGCATACCAGTATGCACGCAATAGAAAGTGGACATTGCATAAAAAATTCATGCTCAGGAGTTATGCGTTAACGCTATCGGCTATAAGTCTTAGATTGTTTAAGTGGATAATTGTTTCTACTGTTGCCTGGCCACCGATGGATACCTATAGATTTGTTGCTTGGGCGGGATGGATGGTTAATCTATTGGTTATTGAAATCTATTTTGTAAGTAAGATCCATTCAAGGTAATTCAAGAATAATTTGATGTAGGTTATAAACCGATCAAATAATATCCTAAACCCAATCACCAACCGTTTCGTAACACAAGTAAACCCAAAGCGTTATGAACCTAAATTTTTTAAAAAAGAAAAAACCTCAAAAGAAGAAAACCGCG
>JBGTGG010000385.1:0-3709 GCA_041746855.1 Cyclobacteriaceae bacterium
GATTGGAAACGAAAGAAATTATCAAAATGGTTTGACGCCATCCTGTTTGGCATCACAGGATTCATTGGTGTGCTGTTGCTACTCCTTTGGGTAGCCACTGATCACAAAGCCGCAGCCACTAATTTTAATTTACTATGGGCACTGCCATCCAACTTGATTGTCGCTTTTGCGCTATTTAAAAATTGTAAATGGGTTGCTCAGTATTTTTTGATAGTTGGAATTATTGCCGGAGCAACCGTTTTGTTTTGGTATGCTCTTCCTCAACAACTGAATTACATGTTGATTCCGTTGGTGCTTGCGCTTGCGCTGAGGGCGGAGTTGAATTATTTTTTGAGGAGGTGAACTATTCTCTACCATATGCTGATCCAAAGAATTTTTTCAATTCTTCTTTGTCTGGTTCTGAAAATGAAATTTCACTAGTCTCTTCAATAACAATTGGCAAAACATCAAACAACTGTGCAAGTGCATCATCAACTCCTGTTACTAGGGAATAAAAACTAGCACCATCTATCATTCGGATATGTTCATTTTTCGGACATTTCATTCCCTTATCCTTATCAGAAGGCTCAAAGGTTGTATCCATTCTTTCAGGCTTCTTGGGAACGATACTTACAAAATAAGATGTATAATCCTTATACTGACTGACCTTGGGTGTGACCAACCTCTCAAGCATGTAGTACTGATCCGCTAGTTTGCCAAATGTTACGGTGTTGTGTTTGTTTTTTACTTCGGCAATTATTTTTCTCGAATGACAAACGAGATCAACACCTTGTCCTGTCCCAAGATTCTCCCATCCGATTACCGATCCCAAAATATATTGATGAAAAACACCAACTTGATTTTGCATTGTCTTTTGTGCCTGCCGGGTCTTTTCACTGACCATCCAGGTTTTATAATCAATGCCAAATCCAACAACTTGGAATAGTGCAGAGAATGGGTCAATTACATTTTTGTTGAAATCTTTCTCTGATTTAAGCAAAGAAATTTTAGCAACATTCACTAGTTGCTGAACAGCATTGATAAGATCTTTGTCATTTATCCAACTTAGGTACGCCACAGAAATCGTTTAAAAATCTGAAACTACCCATTATATTCCATACATCAAAAAGGGTTGCTTCAACCAAATTGCATTTGAACCTGGTTGAAATCAAAATCCTGAGGTTGCAAATCATATGCCTTATAAACGTTGTTAAGAAATTTAACGATCGAATAGCCCAACTCCTTTCCAAGATTCACAGGAACGGCATTTCCAATCTGTTTGTATTGATTTGAAACTGATCCGGCAAACCTCCACTCATCCGGAAATGTTTGCACACGGGCATACTCCCTTACCGTAAACGGGCGCGTCTCATCAGGATGACAACGTTCCGTTTGTTTTTGGGCAGGACTACATGTCAACGTTAAACTCGGTTCATCCCAACTCAACCGCCTGGCCATTCCTGTCTTTCCACCACCTAAATAAAAACTTTTTTGCATGTATTCCTTTTGAAGCTTAAGGGGAAGATCACGCCAATATCCTCCGGGTGGTACTTTCTTAAGGATTTCCTTTTTTCGTTTTGGATAGGCACTTCCTTCAGATTCAGGAACATCTGTTTTAAAAAGTTCGCCTGCCTTTAAAGCATCCTTCAACGTGTAAATTTTTTTATACGGTTTGGGATAGTTAAAATCGATATCCAAATCTTTTCGGATTCCTACCAAGATCAACCGTTCACGTTTTTGTGGAACGTTATAAAAAATAGCTTTTAGTATTTTGGGATCAAGTGGTCGATAGCCAATTTCATCCAAAATCGATTTCATTCCTTCAAGGGTTCGACCATCATCATGGTTTAACAATCCGCGCACATTCTCGCCAACACAAATCAATGGTTTAGTCTCTTTGACCACCCGCGCGAATTCATAAAACAACGTACCCCGCGCATCATTCAACCCAAGTTTTTTGCCAGCATAGCTAAAAGCCTGACAAGGAAAACCACCGGTTACTACATCGATCTTTCCCTCATATTTCTTAAAACTTAGATTGCGTATATCGTCCTCTATTACTTTCCAATGTGGTCTGTTTTGCCTTAGCGTTTCAGCCGCCCAATGATCAATTTCATTTAGCGCCACACATTTCAAACCCGCTTTTTCCAATCCGATTGCAAGCCCGCCAGCACCGGCAAATAATTCCAATACAGAGTAATTGTGATCAGGTCTAACTTGGTTTCCTCTTTCTGTTGGATTAAATAAGAAATCCAATTCTTCAAAAATTTTTAATTGTTCCTTTCTGTATACTCTGTAATTGCTCATGGGCTCGCGCACGGCCGTCAACTTCCCATTATTATCCCAACGTCTTAAAGTTTCTTTACTTTTTCCAAGTAAATCGGCAACTTCCGATAATGAATAGAACTCCTTCATAAATAACCAAGTTATTAAACCTTATACATGGTTACAAATATACAGCATTGTTGATCTTCTCAAAGTGAACCGGAGAAATGATAAAAAAATATAAAAACACTCCTATCAAAGTCCCCAGATTTGAAGAAGCTGCTGGCTTTTATACAACCCAGGAGAGAAGTCTCCACATGTCAAAAATCAAAGGAAAGAATACCCAGCCTGAATTGACTTTCCGCAAGGCGCTTTATGCAGAAGGCATCCGTTTTCGGATCAATGTCAAGAAATTACCCGGTAAACCAGATATTGCCAACATCACCAAAAAATTTGTCGTTTTCATTGATGGGGAATTCTGGCATGGCTTCAATTGGAAAGAGAAGAGGAAAAAAATAAAATCAAATCGGAAATTCTGGATACCGAAAATTGAACGCAACATGCAACGCGATCAGGAAAATAATCGTGCACTTGAAGATTTAGGGTTCAAAGTATTTCGGTTCTGGGATCATGAAATAAAAAATGAACTCGAAAAATGCTTAGAGCAAGTCAAGAATTACCTTGATCACAATTAACCCTTAAATAATATTACCGAATCCCTATAAACCTTAAATGTGCAACGGCCTATTCTCCGTAGCTGCCAAACACGCCTCTTTCACCGCTTCCATATATGTTGGATGCGCATGTGACATTCTTGAAACATCTTCGGCAGAAGCACGATACTCCATTGCCGTAACAGCAGCGGCAATCATATCCGCAGCGCGGGCGCCAATGATATGAACACCCAAAATTTCATCCGTTTGTTTATCGGCCAATACTTTTACAAAACCATCTACATCCATACTCGCACGCGCACGTCCCAAGGCTTTGAATGGAAAGTTTCCAACTTTATATGCCTTGCCATCTTTCTTGAGTTGTTCTTCCGTGTAACCAACACTCGCCACTTCCGGCCAGGTATACACCACCCCGGGAATCAGTAAGTAATTAATATGTGGTTTTTGTCCGGCCATTTGTTCTGCCACCATCACACCTTCTTCTTCGGCTTTATGCGCGAGCATGGCGCCACGCACAACATCTCCGATCGCGTAAATATTATCGACTTTGGTTTTCAAATGATCATCCACCGGAATTTGTCCGCGCTCCAATTCAATTCCCACCTTCTCTAATCCAAGTCCGTCTGTGTATGGTCGTCTCCCGATACTCACCAAACAATAATCGCCTTTCAACTCGATTTGCTTTCCGGATTTATCTTCAATCTTTAATGTAACTTCTTTTCCTTTATTTTTTATCTCAGTCACTTTATGCCCGAGGTAAAATTCCATTCCTTGTTTCTTGGAAACTTTTA
>JBGTGG010000386.1:0-6145 GCA_041746855.1 Cyclobacteriaceae bacterium
GACGCATGGAAAAAATATTTTTTATAGCCCGGATTTTTCCTGGAGTGATTTCAAAAGTGGTTTGCCTTTTTCGATTCCCTTCCTGTTGATCTTAACGGTGCATGAGTTTGGTCATTATTTTACAGCAATGTATCATAAAGTGAAGGCTACACTTCCGTATTATATTCCGATCCCACCCTTCTTATTATCCATTGGTACAATGGGCGCGGTAATACGCTTGAAAGAGCGGGTACCTTCCAACAAAATCAATTTTGATATCGGAATTGCTGGTCCGTTGGCTGGATTCGTGATGGCGATGGTTGTATTGGTGTATGGCTTTACACACCTACCACCAGCGGATTATATTTTCTCAATTCATCCGGAGTACGAACAATATGGGATGGAGTATGCCAATCACGTTTATACTGAATCAGAAAATGCATTGAATATCAAAATGGGCAGCAACTTGCTGTTTATGTTCTTTGAAAAGTTTGTCGCGGATCCTTCCCGGATGCCGCATCAAAATGAGATCATGCATTATCCATTTTTGTTTGCCGGATTTTTAGCGTGTGTTTTTACGAGTATCAACTTATTGCCTATTGGCCAATTGGATGGCGGCCATGTGCTACACGGATTGGTGGGATTCAAAAGGCACAAATTGATTGCTTCCATAATTTTTATTGCCCTGCTCTTTTATTCAGGGTTAGGATTAGTGCGCCCCACAATGCCGATGGATGACTTAATCTTATACATTCCAGCCTATATCTTATTCCTGTATTTTGTTTTGAGTGGTTTGCGATGGTCTAAACGTACTATACTCATGACCGCTTGTTTAATTTTTGCAGTGCAGTTTATGATTGTTTGGCAATTCCCAGTGGTAAATGGTTACACAGGATGGCTATTGTTTGCGTTAGTGATCGGCAGGTTTATAGGTGTGGAACATCCACGCGCACCCATTGAAATACCGCTGGATCGTAACAGGCAAATTTTAGGATGGATTGCGCTCGCGATTTTTGTGTTGTGTTTTAGTCCGGCACCGATTAGTTAATTTTTGATTTGATGATTTGATGATTTCTGTGGTCGGATTTAATGCAGCGTTGGTATGATATAAGGATCCGGGTGTGAAATGTCTGAAATGCAGGAATCCCGGAGGTATTCAATATTAATAGGCCCAGATGAAATCTGGGCTTCAATGTAAATTAAAATCAGAACCACAGTGTGGTTCAACATCAAACATTAAATCAAATAATTTTCCGAAAACGTGGAGATTAGTAATTGATCAATTAAAAATCAACTCAATACACAACAATTTTTTGGCTAGTGATTTTTCCGTTGCGCAGCGAGCGAACGACATAAATTCCAGAGGCCGGATTTTTTATCGAGACCAACTGATGGTCATCTCCGGGACGTGCGGTAAAAGAAATTTCACGACCGGTGAGATCGTGGATGACAACGATGCGACTTTCTGTATCAAAGTGAAAGTTTCCATTGTTGGGGTTGGGATAAAGTGTTATCGGATCCTCTGGATTTTCAATACTGGTTACGATATCCCCGCCACCAAAAATCGGCCTGATCATTAAACTTCCGGTTACATCATCATTCTGTACCCAAAAACCATTGGTGTTCACAAATATTTTATCACCGGTATCGTGGTTCTTGTCAACGCCAACATGTACACGGTTGGCTGGTTCTTCCCAGCCCACATAAAATTTATTGCTCACCAAAATTGCGGGCGCAAAAAGTATGTCGTCCATAAAACGGTTCGAACCATTTTTTTGCAGCGTCACATTAAAACGGGATGCAAGCAGGTTTCCTGGTAGGCCATCTTCATCACCCCAAACAAAGACATTTAAAATACTGGGCGATCCTCCGTAAAACGGAAAAAATGCGCGGAAGCCAATTAATGTATCAACCTCGTTGGTCAACATATCAAATTGATAAGCAAGTTTGTTGCCTTGGTTGGTAAGGTATGCGCTGAACTCTGCAACACCATCATCGTACGCATAGTAGTCTTTTAGTTTGTACGTAGTATTGATCTCATCATTGGTACGAAAATCAATTGGGATGTAACGGGGCAGGTAATCAACAGCAGTTGCTCCCAGACTGTCAACAACGTCACCTGTGTACAGCGAGGTTTTCAACGAAATTAATATTGAGTCGGCAGTTGGATTGAATTGCAAAGGATCATCCGGATCGGGAAGTGTTTCAATGGTTTCTTCAATATGTGTTAGCGAGGGTATTGCATTGATAGGAATACCTTTTCGCAACAATGCCTGATGGGTTGTAGGTACATCACCAATGTAGTTGGTAAATGTTCCATCCACCCGATATGCAAGGGGTTCAGGAAGTCCAACCCGTAAATTGTAAATACCGAAAGTCGGGGCTTCCAGGGGTTTTGAATTGAAGAAATGGTTTACCGGAATGGAAGTATAGTTCTCAAATAGAGGAGAAAGTTTTGATGTAATCGCTTGATCAGGGAAAGTCATGTCAGAGGCATTGCGTCCTTTTGCTAAGAAAACATAGTCGATGTGCCACATATCATACGGACCGGAAATTTTGCCGTGGCTTCGAAACCTAAATTGAAATGCATCATGAAAGTAAGGCGCGGTGACCTGATATATTTTAGGATAAAAAATTGATTGGCTAAACGATCCATCCGTTTGGATCCTATCGATTTCGGTCCAGATCGTATCGCTATTCAGGAATTCTACCGCCAGAAAATCTTCTTCATCCGGTGCTTCCCCGTGTCCTCGCCATTGAAAGAAGAAACTAAAATACACGGTCCCTCTTTCAGGAACTGGTACCTCCGTCATTTTTATTAACTGGGAAGTTAAAACATCGGTATACCCAGTTGCTTCCTGGTCATTTGTATCGTAAGGCGTTCCATCTGCTTTTAACCCATCGAAGGATGCTGTATATATCGTGGGCGGCCTGATCGCGAGGCCATCCGAAAAAGACACGGTTGCATACTCAGTCCAAAGTGAATCGGGATAGCCCGGTGTTCGAAAAGAAAAGTCATCCCAAAAGGGAAGGGAAAGCGGTGGAAAACTTTGGATACGCGCTGTGCTTTTTTGTTTTACTTGTTTTGGAAATGATTGGTGTAGCGGTTGCTCACCCAACTGGGCAAAGGCAAATTGATACACGAAAACAAATGCCATTGGTAGCAGGCCTTGTTTCACTCCTTTTAAAGACAATATTTTTTTTGATAAAAAAATAAGCGTTGGTTTTATTCGATATCAGTTTCGTCTTCCATTCCATCATCTTCGAGGTCATCCTCATCTTCAGGAACAGGTGAACCTTCTTTTCCTACCCACAATTCAACGACATCACCTACCCGAATATTTTCGTAAGGATGCGGCTTTTGTTTAAGAATAACGGGATTCATACCCAATGTGTCGCCTACAAGCTCTACGGTGATATTCAAATTATGCCCAAATAATAAAACCTTGGCATCCTCTACTGTAAACCCTATTACATAAGGCGTAGGAACATCCTTACTGCCGCCATCACCCACCACCAAATCGATAATAGAGCCTTTGGGGATTCGTGTGCCGGCTTCAATAGGGCGGCCTTCGTACTCCATTTCCAACACCAGGTTGAGAAATGGACTCGATTTCAACTGAATCTTACCGGGCTTTAGCTCATTTCCTTTCAGCACAGCATGTGCATTTAATAATGAACCATCAATCAGGTTTGGAATGGGTACGGTTGGGGGTTGGACCCGGTTCACCGAGATAAATATTTTTCGGTTTTCTTTTACAAGGGATCCTGCTGCCGGAAATTGTTTCAAAATTGTAAGGGGAGGCACTTCATCTGAATACGAGGAATCATTTACCTCCCATCGTAAATTTCGCTTACCTAAGAAATCCTCCAGTTCATGGATGCTCATGCCTTCAATAGGGGGCACTGTGATGGTTTGATCTTTATTGGTAGCTCCGGGCAAGTAGGCGTAGAAAAACAAAAGCGCCAAAATCAAAAGCAAGCTGACCACAATCGCAAAATGAATCAAGAATCCTTTTAATGAGTCGGTTTTAAATTTCTTCAGGCTAAGTCCCATACACAGTTTTTATCAATTCAAGTATACAAAAAAATCATTTGCTGCACTTCTTTTTCCACGGTTTGTCCGTCTTTTCACCGACTCGTTCAGGCTGCCGTTTAGCGAAGCCTAAAACTTCAGATTGGATTGAAACTCATGATCAATCCGTTTTCCTTTTTCAAACCGGGTTGTGGCCAACTTTATCAATTCGGTGATTAAATCCGGAAACGAAATGCCATGTTGTTTCCACATCATCGGATACATGCTCGAATTGGTAAATCCGGGAATGGTGTTGATTTCATTTACATAGACTTTTCCATCCGCAGTCACGAATAAATCGACCCGTGAAAAATCTTCGCAGTGCAACGTTTGATAAGCCCGAACGGAAACATCTTTTACCTTTTCAATGATGGAGGAATCGAGCTTGGCGGGAACTTCGATTTTTACTGCATCACCATCCACATATTTTGCATCAAAGGTATAGAAATCATACTGGCCGCTAATCACGATCTCACCGGGATCGGATGCCCGCGGTGGTTCGTTGCCAAGAATCGCGCATTCAATTTCACGTCCTTTTACAAACTCTTCAACCAGTAACGCATTGTCATATCGAAACGCTTCATCAACGGCTTTATCAAAATCATTTTCTGAACTCACTTTTGAAACACCAACGGAAGAACCCAGGCTTGCCGCCTTTACCATAAACGGTAGCCCCACTGTATCAGCAATTGTTTTAAAGTTTAATTTCTCCTTTTCCGAAAAGGTATAGGTCAGGAATTTTGTAACCGGTAAGCCGGCATTTTCCAACAACCGCTTCGAAACAATTTTGCTCATCGAAACAGAAGAACCTAACACACCCGTTCCCACCATGGGGATGTCCAATGCTTTGATAAGTCCCTGGATGCTTCCGTCTTCACCATCGGTTCCATGCAATACCGGAAAAATAATATCCGTGCTGAACGCTTGATTGCTTCCTTCAATTTTAAAAACGGGGTTGGCCGGGTTTAACGCGAGGGAAAGTGCCTGACCGCTTTCTATATTTTTGTCTACACCGGATGTTAAGAACCATTTTCCTTTGGTTGTAATCCCGATTGCGATGGGCTCGAATAAATCTTTATTGATGTATTCGAAGATATTGCGTGCTGAGTTGATGGAAACCCCATGCTCTACCGATTTACCTCCGTATAAAATTGCTACTTTCTTTTTTTCTGCCATGACTACACTTTGCTCAAAGATAAGAACACCCCGTTACTTCGCCACATAAACTTTGGTTGCAAAATAGGATCCGTTGAGCCGGAGCCTTACAATATAAATTCCAGTGGAGGCATCCGTAAGGGAAATCGAATAGGTTTGATTAAGGGTATTGGGAAGCAACTGTTCCGTAAACGTCCTGCCGATCATATCCACAACCTGCAACTGTACATCTTGTCGCGTTTCCAGGTCAAAGGTAATTTTGAAATCACCAAATTCACCAACTCCTGTCATGTATACTACGTAAGGTTTGCCTGTTTCAGGAGGGGAGGGATCATCCGAAGTATAAAATTCAATATTGTCAACAAATACATTGTTGCCGTTGTCGTTGGAAAAAACAAAAGCAATGCGCACTTCTTTTTCTCCCGCCAACGAATTGAGATTAACGTAGGTTTTAGTCCAATCATTTTCATTGGAAGGTATCCAGGAACTTTCTGAATCTACGGTTTTTAAGTTTTCGCCTGCGCGATTAAGCAAAACAATATCATAGGTTTGTCCACAGTCAATGGAAGCAAGTACTTGCAACCGATCATTGGTGTTGCTCCGATAGGCGTATGACAAATCAAAGAAAACACTCGCTTTTGTTGTGTTGGAAAAATCCAGGGTAGGACTTACCAACCATGCTTCATCATCAAGTGTTGTATTTTCAAAAGCATGAAAGAACATCGAAACGTTGTAATTGGTGGCCGTGGTTTCCCAGTTTTCACCTGCAGCGGGATTCACTATACTCCAATCTGTAAAACCAGAATCAAAATTTTCCCGCAAGGGAATCAAATCTTTCGACTGATCAACCTTTATAAGATATTCGCGCTCGCTGTTGAACGGATTAACATCCACCAAACCATTGGGTTCTTTTAAAGCAAAGAACAATTGATGTTC
>JBGTGG010000387.1:0-11009 GCA_041746855.1 Cyclobacteriaceae bacterium
CGAAGTTCGTTGACACCAAACTCAGCAGCATTTATTTCAAATGTGCTGATGTTAAGATGCGTGATCGCCTCCAGAAAGCCCTTGCCTTGTCCATTGTCTTTTATTTCCAGCCACGATTCAGAAGGCCGTTGATGCACGACCAGTTTTTCATTCAACGTTAAGTCAAGCTGAGCAAGATCAATGCTTACTTTGCCTGAGGCAGGCTTGCCATAATGTATGCCTTGATCGTTCTTTTGTTCGGACTTCACAATGGATGCATCGGTAAAGGGTAATACTGTAGAAGTATTCTCCAGCGCAAAATGACTCAGCACGGGTAAGTTAGTAAAGGCACCTGAAATCTTTATGCCGTCACCATCCTCTTCGAGAGTCATGACTTCAATCGGTATACCCAGTAGTTCAGTAATAACCATACCATCATACTGTGTTAGTTCGAAATCAATGTTTTCATTATTGGCTTTTGTGAGGGTAAGGTTTTTCACATCCCCGATGTATTGACTCTGCCCCTTTACCGCCCAAACTTCAAGCGGTACATTCATCGGAACATTTTTCAATATGTACTTTCCATCCTGGTCGGTAATTGCCTCCAACGGAATTGCACCCCCATCGGAATTTGATTGCTTAACAAATACTTTTGCTCCAGGTATGGGTGAAGTCCCTATGCGTACGGCCCCGGCAATTTGTGCGGCCTTCTTAAGGTTTACAGTCACCGTGAAGAATTCTTTCTGTGGTTGAGGGAGGTCTTCTTTTGTCAGTGTTACCGATGTGGCCTCATACAACTTTCCTTCCGGTGCTTCTACCTGTATAATGAATGTATTGCCCATCGATTTAAACTTGAAGTCGGCTTCTCCTTTTGCATTGGTAAGTGTGGGTTGATTAGCGATATACTTTATACTAACCTGAGCACCTGTAATTGCATTTCCTTGCTTGGGCGTGTTGTTATTTTGTGAACCCGGCAGTGCAAACTGAAACGGCACACCTCCGGATGGTTTCTCCGTTACGATTACCCGGATGCGATAGGCCTTATCGTATAATTTGATAATGCCAGCATCCTGCTTTTCTTTCGTTACATTAATAACCGTGTCATAAGGCAAGTATTGTTCCTGGTTGTTGGGCAGTACGGTAAGCTTTTGATTGCCATACGGTGCCGCCACTTCAAATAAAGACTTGGTGGGATAGGATACGTACATGCCCTGCATATTACCGGGTTGATTTTGAAATCCCCCCAATGTTGTTTGAACAGATTGTCCTCCGGGCACACTCACCTGGGCTCCGATGTGATGGTTGGTTTCATTACGCACTTCGCCAATAATACTGCCCTTGGGGTGCAGCGGAACATTGGGAAGAAAAATCCTTTGTCCCAAAAGAATTTTGTCAATCGATTTTGTGTAGGTCTTGAATCCAGGATACGATACAGTCATATGCCGCTTGGGACCGGTTACCATCAATGTTCCGCCTGCACCTTCTACCTCCGGTACGAGACCCGCAATCTTAAACCTTCCTGCTGGATGCCTTGAACTGGAATACAACGAGTGAGAAGGTGGGTTACTAAGAACGTAGAAAAGCGAAGAGGAACCCTTAGGTATCTCCCAAAGTTGTACCTTCGCAAAAGGCATTGCCACATTCAGATTGTCCCCACGTTTTACATAGCCAATAATTTCACCTGGCTCCGACAACATCCTTAACTCAGTTTCAATTCCGGGCAAGGTATAGTCATTCCAAAAGACGGCCTGATCGCTGGCTCCACCTGTATATTGTTTGAATTTGTATTGTGATGGTGTGTTGTTAAAATTAAAAGCAAACGGCCTGGGATCCGTTTTGAAATTGGTCTGGTTCTCCTCCTTCCCTTCCGCATACAGAAAATAACGATCGTTTTGATTCACATTTTTTACCATCCGATAAAATTGGACTTCGCCCTTGCTATTCGATACTCCCCTGGCAATAACTTCCATTCCTTTTTTCATTTGCTGTGGTTGGGGAGGAATACCTTCATGAGCGGGTACGCCAAGCGGCCTTACTTGTCGCAATACATACACATCGTAGTTATCAAGCGGAAATTTTATTTCCGCATCCTTGAAAATGGCACCATAGGCTTCAAACTGTGAAACTAGTTTTACCTTCATCCAATACTCCCGCACCAGTGCATTGATGGTGCCCACGTCAAGTGTATTGTTTTTGACAACGGTAATATCTGTTGACGGGCTAAGCATGTACGGACTTTCAACCACCACGCGCATGGTCTTGTGGTATGATGTGCCCGGTATAGTTTGTCCCGGGTTAAAAATTTTGGGTAGGTCTTTATCCTGAAGCGTACAGACAAAAGTAAAATTTCCATTAGCGTCTGTTTTTGAAGTAGCCATTACCTTTCCTCCATCGGCATACTTGTCATTAATTACCGTAAGTTTATTGCCTTGCTTCTCGATGTAGGTGATTACTAATTTGATATTGGTATGAGCCAATGGTTGCGATTGACCTAAAAAGAAACTGTAATTCAATTTCCCTTTTACCTGACTATTGAAAATAAATGTATTGCCAAAAGAAAGTCCACTGCCATGGGGTGTGGATGTTCCCGGAGGGCCTTTATACGAAGGCTCTGTCACGGTGGTGACAGGTAGTTGAAATGTAAGCGGCTGGCTTGCATCCTGATAGGTAAAGGAGCACACAGCGCTTCTGCCTTGGTTTCGAAACAATGACGTTGAATTACCCATATCAGGCCCCGATCCTATTCCAGCAATCACCTGCCATGCATATTTTCTTCCCGGTTCCAACAGCGGCTGTGCGGGGCCGTAGAGAAAAGTCATCGCACCGACAACGGTTTCTTCAAAAAATGCTGGTGTGGTCGCGGTGAACAAAGCATCATTTGGATCTTTTTTCGGATCCAGCATTTCTACAATGCGCAAAGTATAGGGTGTTTGGGGTGGAGCACCGGGTGATGGTGTCCAACTGAAAACAATGTTCTGCACCGAGGGAGCTTTGATTGTTGTTCCACATTGAGGACCAATCAACTGCGGAGGTTCCAACAACCTCAGGCTTATCAGGTTGCTGCAACCAAGCGGATCATCGCCCGATATAAACGTTCCGTTCTGATCAACTACGCGAAGACAAAACCGGTAGTTCCCTTCCGGAAGCCCTCGGCTATATACTACATTGGATGAAATACCACTGAACAAAAGGTTTTCAAATCTGAAATATGGATCCAGATCCATCGGGCTAAGCATGTTTGGAACACCCGCTTGCAAGGGTATGGTAGCAGGTGTGATCTGCCCTTGTCGTGAACGGATCGTGATGCCGTTATCTCCCTTGATGATAAGATATAACCTAACATTCCGCGCCTGTGTGGATTGCAAGGTTACATTCATTTTGTCCTGATAGTCCTGAAGTGCAGGTGTAAAAGGCGGAGGCTGAACAAAGTTCGTTACCATCACTCCGGTGGGGGAGTCGAGAATGTTGAATGGGGCGCATCCAATGGGAGGTTGTTGAGAAATTGGACCAAATGTGGCGCGTGAAGCTGCATAAACACGTAGACAGAATTCATATTGTCCGGGAGGTAACCCCTGATCGAAAGCCTGCGCAACCGTTATGCCGGTGGCCGTGAAGTTGCCACGGTTCAACAATTGCGACAGGTCACCATCGGTTAACTGATAAGGCGAAGAGGCTGGAATAGTCAACGAAAATAGGGATGTGTTTATGTTGTTTTGTAACCGTATGCCATTGTTTCCCTGTATCAAAACGGATATTCTTCCATTTGTGACTTCCCCATTGATGCCCGTAACAAAAACCCGCAACTGATTGCTGGATATGTCCGACAGCGGACTAGTGTAAGGCGGAGAAAACGTAGTAACCACTGTAGCTTGTGTGGCTTGCGATTGAGCAGAAAGTATAGTGACTGGTAAATGGGCACATAGTATAATGACTAGTGTCAACCATAGTAGTGTGGGCTGGTTCCTGATTTCATTTCTTTCAGTCTTCATGCTTTAGTTGTTAATCTTAACTTTAGAATGTATAGGCATACCCTATATCTCCTTTTATTTCCCGAAACGTTTGTACATTCTCCGCTTCCTGACCGGTTTGGTTCAGGTAGAAACGGAGATTAATCCGGTGCTTCTGTCCGGCACGGTACGAACTGTTCATCGCTATCCGGTTGATCGTGCGGTTTGGCTGATCATTTACCGTATACGCCATCGATGAATACATGAGATTAATACTAAGCGCATTCTTAAGGAATGATCTTGTTACCCCAATCGTTGGCCCCGCTATGCCAGTGCGTTGCGTGGGCAATTCAAAATTTGTGAGTGTGTAGCTGGCCGTCACACTCAGCCGTAGCGGTACAAATGTAATGTAGTATGACGCCAGCCAGGTATCAGTTTCATAGTTCGAAAATTCGGAAGTGTTAGGATTCCGATCATTGAGCACCTGATAGTTGTAGTTAATCATAACATTGTGTGTGAATTGTTCTCCTGTAAGCATCACATTGTGCATCATGCCGTAGCTTTGCACCGTTTGGGATATTTGAATGAGGGTATCAATATTTACAGTTCCTGTAGCTTGGCCTATGTCATAGTTTGAGTACGTCAGGTTGCCCGTGTAAATTTCCTTTATGCGACCGGTGAGATTCACTGATCCGATAGTACGTGTAGTGGTGTTTGCACGTCTCTTGTCGAGATTGTCAGTCTGATGCCCAAAACTTCCGCTGGCCTGCAGCATAGACTTGAACAATCTTACTGTTGGCTCCACGGTAATATTCCGAATATCATTCTGAAAGAAATAAGCGCCCATACTTTGATAAGAAGGTCCCACCTCACGGTATTTAATCCGAAGGCCAAAGATATCGTGCTCGTAGCCTAAAGAGCTTTCAAAGGCGGTGTTATGTGTAGTAGAAATATTCTGCGCATCCATAAGAGAAAGGAAGGGTCTGGTCAGCATGCCTCCCTTGACTGTGTCCGCTTCGGTAAGGTCAGTATTTCGGGTATAGGCACTTTGTGCAAACTCCAGTTCAAAGAAAAATTTTTTTAGAAATTTCTGTTTTGAATAAATCCCAACCACAAGATTTTCAGCTGGCGTGATTCCGGTTTCGGAAGAAGTATAATCAATTGAGTTGGGATCGTCTTTTGCCTTTAATAAAACCAGGTCTACAAAGTTTTCGTCTGTACCATAGCCGACTTTTATCGATGCCCCGGTACGCAAGAAAGTAGGATCTGCAATGTAGGTACCTACCGGATCGCCAACTGCTTGAATGGCCCGGAAGAGCCGACCGTACATAAAACCAAAGCGAAGTTTACCAGGCTTGAGTTCAGTACCAACACCTGCCATAGTGTGGCCGCCCAACGTAAACGGAGAAAAGACAAGGTTACGATAACCGAGATGAAGTGTGGCCCATTTGTAATAAGGACTGACACCAAACTGATTGAATGGTTGTCGAAAGTCGCGCTGTTGCTCGGATACAGTAAAAGAAAAAGGAAGTGTAATACCGTATATCTCAAGTGTTGGGTTGCCTGTAAAAAACCAGGTGAAAGGTTCGCGACTTGGTGGGCGACCCTGGACATCGAAGAACATGGCATTGGCTGCCAATGTGCCCGTGATCCTAAAAGGCTTTTGCTCTTCAATTTTTTCAACATCTTGGGCAAAACTTTTGGTGACCACGGGGAGCATGGCAATAATGAAAACCAACAATTTCAGATAGCGTGTAGGCATAACTCAAAGGTTATCAGGTTACCCGTCAACTATTTTTGCAACCAAACACCGTAATCAATTCCAGAAACCAGCACCGCGTTCCAATTGGGATAGTAGTGTTATTCAACTTCGAACTAAAGCATTTGAAAAGAGAACTTCCAGCAAGAATGTATAATCTGCTGGTTTGAGTAAATAGTTGGGGCAATGCAAGGTGTATCAGTTGGTAAACAACCGTAATAACTCTTCTTTTTTGCTACGCGAAACGTTAATAGATGTATTGTCAATCATAACAACATAACCCCCATCACCCTTCACATACTTCTTTATATAATTCAGATTAATGATATGCGAATGATGGATACGAAGAAATCCATGCCCGGAAAGAAGCTCTTCGATTTCCTTTAATGTCCTGCAAATCAGGAATTTATTTTTATCTTTTAAGAATATGTGCGTGTAGTTACCATCTGATTGGCAATGTATTATATCATCTGCCTGTACGAATTCCAATCCATCCATTGTGGGGAGAGCAATTTTCTTTTGAGAAGGCTGATTTTGTTGATAAAGGTTCTGGAAGAGGATGTTGAGTTGTTCCGTAGTGATGGGTTGATCCTTTTTCAGTTTTACCTTTTCCACTGCATTGATTAATTCATCTTTATCTATTGGTTTAAGCAGGTAATCCATCGCACTGAATTTAAAAGCTTTAACAGCAAATCTGTCATAGGCTGTAGTAAAGATGATATCGAAATTAATTCGATCAAATTGTTGTAACAGTTCAAATCCATTCATGTGTGGCATTTCAATATCAAGAAAAACAAGATCTATTGTTTCATTCCTCAGTAACTCCAAAGCCCTTTCTGCATTGCTACAAGCATCAACAATCTGAATATCAGGACAGAATTTTTTTAACTGCCAGGTAAGCGTTTCAAGACAATGTGCTTCATCATCAATTAGTAGGGATTTTATGGAATTGTCAATGGGTGCCATAACTAATTTAGAAACAGGTTATGTTTGCATTCTCAAATAGTGACAGATTGTTTAAACTCCACAGTATAAGGAAGTGTGAGGAGCACCCTTGTCCCCCCTGCTTCTCCATTTAAATCGATCAGATCGGTGATCTCAACACTGGTATGCTCCTGATAAAGACTCAATCGATCCGTTGTTATCTTCATTCCCATAGATTTATTGCGGGTGGCCGATTTACTTTTCAGTTCCATCGCTTTTTTACGTCCAATACCATTATCTTCAATGATACACTTAAGCAGTTCATTCTCTTTCTTTATTTCAACTTTCAAAATTCCTTTTGACTCTTTGTGCATCAGCCCATGCCAGATGGCATTCTCTGCATAGGGTTGCAGCAGCAATGGTGGCACTTCAATATTTTCCACTTCAATATCTTTATCTACCCATATAACACAATCAAAACGATTCTCAAATCGCACTTCCTCCATTTCAATATATAGCTTTAAGGCTTCCAGTTCAGTTTTTAATGTAATGGTTTGTGATTTCGAATTCTCCAAAATATGTCGAATAAGGCGCGAGAATTTTGTGAGGTAATTAGAGGCGGTCTCCGGATCGTTTCGTACAATATAGCGATTAATGGAGTTCAGGCAGTTGAAAAGAAAGTGAGGATTCATTTGTGCCCGTAAAGCTGTCATCTCTACTTCAGCCAGCTTTTTATTGAATTCAGTTTTTAATCGCTCTTCTTTTTGTATCTCACGAACTCTAAGCCGGTACAAAGAATAAATTAATAGCCCGATGACGAATGTGATCAGCCCATAGAACCAGGTTGTTTGCCAAAAAGGAGGGGCAATCCGTATTTGTATAGACATTCCCTTTTCATTCCAAATGCCATCGTTGTTGGAGGCCTTCACCCGGAAGGTATACGTACCCGGATTAAGATTGGTATAGGTTGCAAAACTGCGTTTTGTATAAACCCATCCTGGATCGAATCCCTCCAGCATATAGGCGTATTGATTTTTCTCTGGAGCGGTCAGGTGAATCGCTGAAAATTCAAAAGAGAATACATAGTCCTTAAAAGTAAGATCAATTTGATTCACGTACTCCAGCGCCCTGTCAAGCGTAAACGGTTCATTAAATACTTTGAAAGCTGTCAGAACTATCTCTGGCAACAGTGTATTGTCCTTTATTCTTTCCGGATAAAAAGAATTATATCCATTGATTCCTCCGAAAAAAAATTCGCCATCCGCACTTCGGTGATACCCACCCGCATTGAATTCCTGGCTCTGAAGACCATCGCTGGTGTCATAATTCCGGAAGGAGTTTGAAAGAGGATCAAAACGTGATATCCCTTGGTTTGTACTAAGCCATAAGTATCCCTTATCATCTGGCAATATCCCATACACAACATCGTTTGGTAAACCATCACGTTCGGTATAGTTAAAAAATTTTCCATTGTGAAATTTATTTAAACCAGTAGATGTACCAAGCCACACAGTGTTGTTGTTGCCAATATAAATACTCGCCACGACATTACTGCTGATGGAATGCTGATCATCCGGGTTGTGAGCAAAGTGTTGAAATGTTTGCGTCTTTACATTAAAATGAAACAGCCCTGCTCCTCGTGTTCCTATCCACAAATTGTTGTCCTTATCGATCTCAATAGACCTTATCTCTTTACTCCGGGTGTTTGTGTTGATTGTTTTTTGCCAGTCATAATATTTGAACTGGTGCCCTGTTGGATCCATGCTATAGAGTCCATTGTAAGTACCCAGCCAAAAAATATTTTTATTATCCTGACGGATAACATACACTGCATTTTCTCTCACTGAGGGGTCAACTGTCCATGTCGTAAAAGATTTTGAAATACGATTAACGATCTCAAGTGTTCCCTTCTCCGTACCCACCCAGAGGTTTTTATCGTTGTCAATAAAGAGTGAGCGAATTGCATCTTCAGATGTTCCCACATTTCTTTTATGAAGGTATGCTTCGGCTTTTTTTCCGGCACCAAGACAAAATAACCCACCTCGAGTACCTGTCCATATTGCTCCCGTATCATCTTTTGCAATCGCAAAGACGCTGTTGTGAATAGCTTCTGAATAACCTGGCCTGTTCTGGTAAAAAGTAAATTTCCGATTGGTCAGGTTCACTCTGTTGATTCCGTTTAGCGTGCCTACCCAGTTATTACCAAATTTGTCAAAGTATAGTGCTGACACACGATCATTGCTGAGACTTTTGGGCCGAAGAGGATTTGAGCGCAATTGAATGTACTCATTTGTTTGCTGATCCCATCGAACCAATCCTTCTTCCTGAAAACCGATCCAGATATTCTTTTCATAATCCTGAGAGATGGCCGATACTTCATGACGATGAATATCTTTAAAGGTGATGGGAATGAATTCGGGCGCGATCGGATTACCTACTCTCAGGGGACACCGGAACAGCCCTCCTCCCAGGGTTCCTACAAATAAGTTATTCTGATCATCTTTATACAAGGCAGAAATATGATTGTATTTACTGACACCTGAATCGGGATAAATAAAAAATTGCTGGAAGGAATTTGTGTTGGGGTCATAACGATTAAGGCCGTATTGGGTGCCAACCCAAAGCGATTGCTCATTATCTTCCAGTATGCATGTGATGATATCGTTACTTATACTGGTTGGATTTGATGTGTGGTGAAGGAAGTGCTCAAAAGTCAAATCCTCATCTTGATTCCGTCTTGTCTTGTTAAGTCCGTTGTCAGTCCCTACCCACAATATGCCGCTATTCTGCTGGTAAATACATAAAACAGTGTTGCTACTAATAGAAGTTGAATCGTTGTTGACAACCTGAAATGATCGGAATAGATTCGTTTGCCGCTCGAAACGGTTAAGTCCGCCACTGAGTGTTCCTATCCATAGGTATTTTTTATCGTGATCCTCGTACACAGCATTGATAAAATTATCTGACAGCGATGAAGTGTCCGATTTGTCGTGCCGGTAAACCGTGAATTGATAGCCATCGTATTTATTCAATCCATCCTGCGTACCAAACCACATATACCCATAACGGTCTTGCAGCATAGTATATATAGAACCCTGAGAGAGTCCTTGCCCCAAGTTGATTTGTTCAAATTCTATGGAATGGTTTTGGCAATGCAGTTTTGAGTAACTGAAAAGCCCGAGTAACACCAAGTATGTAATTTGATACCCTTTAGCCATAGTAACTGTTTCGAAGTCAAAGGTATAAGAATCAAAAAGAGAACAAATGCCTATTGAGCTATTGACGTTTGGTGAATGTGGTTAACGGAAAATGATTTATAAGTTACAAATAAAGAGGATGAAAGAAACAATTTTGTGAGTGGGAGTTTAATTACAAACCTTAGACTAGTTGATGCTGGAGTTATCAGGAGCAAAAAATTCTATCTTTTGAGCAAGGATTCTAAAGAATTTGAAGCTCAAATTAAAAAGCATATTACTGGTGTCTCTCCTAAGAAGGAAAAGAACTTTTTTTTATTTTTAATTTACGTATAACGTTCTCGTTTGAGAATGTCTTGAAAATCAATAGGAAAGTGATAATTGCTAACCGCATAATCCCACAAACATAATAAAATTTTGTGATGCAAAGTACGTGGAAATCATGCCATTGTGGAAGAATTCTTACATCGGCCTTATGAATTTCAATATTTGATTCTTGATTGATAGGATAATCAAATACCCTCCTATTCCTTATATTGAAACCCTAAACCTTTTTCCATGATCAGATTAAATGCTATTGCGGGCACTGTATTGTTGTTTGTTAACTTCATGGTGGCGGCTCAAACACCAGGGGAAAAAATCCGCTTGAACCAAATAGGCTTCACTCCTTTCGGTGAAAAAATTGCTATCGTGTTGAGTGAAGAAGTTACCGACTATTTTATCACTCCGGTTGATGGGGATCAAATCGTGTTCTCGGGTAAATTGAGTGACACAAAAACGGTTGCCTACTCACCCCAGCAAACCCGGGTTGCAGATTTCACAAAATTTCAAACACCCGGAACCTATGTACTTCACGCTGGATCCTATACCTCCTGTCCATTTACGATCAATAAATTTGTATTTGTGCCTGTGACAAAAAGTGTTTTAAAAGGTTTTTACTATCAGCGTTTCTCAACACCATTACAAGAACAGTATGCAGGCAAATGGAGCCGGCCGGAGAGCACACCGGATAACAAAGTCCTTATCCACCCTTCCGCTGCCTCACCAAAACGTCCTGCCGGTACTGAAGTTTCATCAACGAAAGGATGGATTGATGCGGGCGATTATAATAAATACATTGTAAACAGTGGCATCACCACGGCTACCCTACTGGCTGCTTATGAAGATTACGCAACTTTTTACGATACACTCAATACAAACATTCCA
>JBGTGG010000388.1:0-4300 GCA_041746855.1 Cyclobacteriaceae bacterium
GGCATCAAGGCCATCGTTTTCACCCCGCAAATAGTCTTCTCGCATAGTTGATCCTGAATAATGCGAAGGTACGGATTTACAAGGTTTTGTAAAGGTCGATTTTAATTGTGGGAAAGGAATTCGCAACGGTGTTGCATAAACTGTAATTTTGCTACATTTGCTGCCTTAATTTCGTTTGATGAGTATTCGGGCCAAAAACATTCTCTATTCCATTCTTTTAATTGGTGCAGTCTATGTTGTTTGGCTTGTGCGAAAATCAAAAACACCTGAGCCAATCGCATTTCAGGGGCAAACGATGGGTACCACCTACTCGGTTATTTACTTTGATGAGGAAAAGCGGAATTTACAATCATCCGTGGATTCCCTTTTGTTGGTTTTCAATGAGAGTTTGAGTACCTATGTTCCTACTTCGGAAATCAGCAGGTTCAATACTGGTTCAGCGTTTACATTTCAGTTACCGTATTTTTTTCCGGTATTAGAAAAATCAAAACAAATTGTGGAGGCAACGGACGGTGCTTTTGACCCGACTGTAATGCCGTTGGTGAATGCTTGGGGATTTGGTCCCGACAAATTTGAATCGGTGGATACCGCGAAAGTGGAATCAGCATTAACGTTGGTAGGATTCGAGCGCATTCAATTCAATAGCGATAGTGTCTGGAAAACCAAGGATGGAGTTCAACTTGATTTCAGTGCGATTGCAAAAGGGTATGGTGTTGATGTTGTTAGTAATTTTTTAGTGTCAAAAGGCATTGATAACTTATTTGTTGAGATAGGTGGGGAAGTGATCGCAAAGGGAAAGAATTTAAAATCGGATCGACTTTGGGAAATTGCTATTTTGGATCCGAACTCCACGTATGTTCAGCCATTATCTTTTGCCTATGCCCAGGTTGATAATCAAGCGGTGGCCACTTCCGGAAATTATTTTAATTACCGGGAATCTAACGGAATAAAATATTCGCACAGTTTAAATCCAAAGACTGGTTATCCGATCAAACAACAAATCTTGAGCGCCACTATTTTTGCGGATGATTGCATGACGGCAGATGCCTGGGCCACCGCTGCGATGGTGATGGGACATGAAAAAATTATTGAATTGTTAAAGCAGCATCAAGAGATACAAGCCTTCTTGCTCTACTCTTCTAATACCGGAGCAATTGCATCGTTTATTTCTCCAGGGTTGCGCGCGAATATCAAAATTAATTCAACAGCACAATGATCATCCAGATTCTGGTTTTGTTTTTAGCGCCACTAGTTGCCGGGTTAATGATCTATTTTCTCCCAAATGGAAAGGGCACGAATTTTAAATTACTGTTGGTATTTGCGGGCTCGTATCTGTTTGCCATTACGGTGATCCACATTCTACCGGAATTATTTGAGCATTCCCATGGTGTAAAATTAGTCGGTGTATTTGTACTCATCGGATTTTTCTTGCAACAGGGCCTTGAGTATTTCACTTCGGGAATCGAACACGGTCATATTCATGCACACGGGCATGGACATCACCATAAGCAAACTTCAGCTTTTGTGTTGTTGCTCGCGTTGTGCGTGCATGCATTTCTTGAAGGTGGAATCTTGGTGCATGGGAATGATTCATCGGTAGTTTATGATATGAATGCGGTGTTGATTGGAATTGTACTCCATCGGGCACCTGCTGCTTTTGCGTTGATGGCCGTGCTGAGCATTCAATTGCAGTCACGCAAAAAGGCTATTCCTTATCTCGTTGCTTTTTCATTGGCTGCCCCTGCCGGTTTATTGTTAAGCGCTTATCTGACGGATATCGATGTGCTGAATGGAATGGGTTTGCTGTACTTGTATGCATTGGTAAGTGGCAATTTTCTACACATCTCCACCACTATCGTTTTTGAAAGCAGCCCGGATCATCACTTCAATGCACGTAAATTAATTGTAGCCGTTATTGGTGCGGTAGTAGCAATTTTTATTGAATTTTTACTATAAACTACTAAGAAGGAATCATTTTTGACTTTTCAATGCGGTAACAAGCATGTGTATAGATTTAGGATCTTTAATATCTAATTTTTTGAGTTCTGATTTTGGAATTATGATATTTCTATTCTGATAAAAATCAATAAGGTTTTTCTTTTTTTTGATTTGAACCATATTGCTTCCGTCATAGATGTAGTTTTTTTGTGCTTTTACTAATTTACTTGTTAATGTGCCCCCGTTGATATAACCATTACTATTGGGTTTTTGTATAAATATATAATGTTGGGTCATTAAATATGGAGTTTCCATTTCCGGATCAAAAATTTCCAGAAACCCCTCTAATGTAACTCCATCCACTTCACGTTTTCCGGCTGGTATAAACCATTTGTTCGATCCTAAAAACCGGATAATCTCAATAGCTTCGGAAGAAACATTCATCTCCCGATCTTTATAGACAACTTCTAATTTTGAGACAAAAAGATTTAGCTTAGCTTTTTCGAATTGTACTGTTCCTTTAGTAAAGGTTAAGTCTACAGGAAACCATTCATCAAATAAAAACTCTGAGCCCTCAACATCCATAGATTTAGCGGTACGATTTTTAGCTCCATAAAAATTTTCAAACTGAAGTTGGAATTGCTCAATATTGCCTTGTGAAAATCCATTGATTGTACAAAAAAAGACAGAAAGGAAAGTGTAGCAGATAACGTTTCTTTTATTCATTCGTGTTTTAGTTTAATTTAAAACCCAAATCTAATAAATTATGTCAATTTTAAATTCTATTGCCGAATATCAAAAACACTATCAACGAAGTATTGAAAATCCTGATGCATTTTGGTCGGAGGTAGCGGATGAATTTCAATGGAAAAATAAGTGGGGAAAAGTTGTAGAATGGGATTTTAATAAACCGGAAGTCAAGTGGTTTATTGGGGGCAAGCTCAATATTACAGAAAATTGCATCGATCGTCATTTACCCAAGCGTGCCAACCAGGTGGCGTTTATTTGGGAACCCAATGACCCTAAGGAAAGCGCCAGGCACATTACCTATCAACAATTATATGATGAGACTTGTCGGGTTGCGAATATGTTGAAGAGCAGGGGTGTGCAAAAGGGCGATCGGGTATGTATTTATATGCCGATGGTTCCGGAGTTGACATACGCAACGTTGGCGTGTGCCCGGATCGGTGCGGTGCATTCCATTGTGTTTGCCGGATTCTCTGCACGTTCTCTTGTTGATCGTATCAATGATGCAGCATGTAAATTGGTCATAACGGCAGATGGATCGTATCGCGGCAACAAAACCATTGACTTAAAAGGAATTGTGGATGAAGCGCTTGTTGATTGCCCCACTGTGATCAATACAATTGTTTTCGAAAGAGTAAAATCAAATCCTCCTATGCAAAAAGGACGCGATCTTTGGTGGCATGAAGAGATATTGAATAAAGAATCATCTTGCCCTGCTGAGACGATGGATGCGGAAGATTTGTTATTCATTCTCTACACCTCGGGATCAACCGGCAAACCAAAAGGGATGGTGCACACCTGTGGAGGATACATGGTATATACATGGTATACGTTCCAAACAGTATTTCAATATGATGCTACCTTAAAAGACAACAAGCCGGCAAGCGGGGTGTATTGGTGTACTGCCGATGTGGGTTGGATAACAGGGCACTCCTATATTATTTACGGACCATTAGCAGCGGGTGCTACCAGTTTAATGTTTGAAGGTATTCCTTCGTGGCCTGATATGGGAAGGTTTTGGGAAGTAGTTGAAAAACATCAAGTCGAAATTTTTTATACAGCCCCCACTGCGATACGTGCACTGGAAAAAGCCCCGCTTTCCTTTGTTGAAAAATACAACCTCTCTTCTTTGCGGATTTTGGGAACTGTGGGTGAACCCATCAACGAAGAAGCCTGGCATTGGTATGATAACCACATTGGAAAAAATAATTGCCCCATTGTGGATACGTGGTGGCAAACCGAAACCGGTGGGTTTATGATTTCACCCATTGCGGGAGTGACCCCTACGAAACCCACTTTTGCCACGCTTCCGTTGCCGGGCGTTCAACTTGCTGTAATGGATGAACAACGGAATGAATTGACAGCGTATCCTTCGGAAGGAAGATTGGCGATCAAATTCCCCTGGCCTTCGATGGCGAGAACGATTTATGGGGATCATCAGCGGTTTAAAGAAACATATTTCTCCACCTTTCCGGGAAAATACTTTACGGGGGATGGATGCAGACGGGATAAAGATGGAGACTATCGCATTACCGGAAGGGTGGATGACATCATTATTGTTTCCGGACATAACATGGGCACCGCAGAAATTGAAAGTGCAATTGATGAACATAAA
>JBGTGG010000389.1:0-3329 GCA_041746855.1 Cyclobacteriaceae bacterium
ACTTATATATACGTAGCACTGATGATCATCGGCTACTGGTGGGTGGTGGAGATGAAAAATTTAAAAACGCAGTTAGGCGCGATCGCTTATTAGAGAAAAAGGAAGGACTTTTATACAGACAATTTAAATCGCTATGCCCTACCATGAATGCCATTGTTGATTTTAGTTGGGCGGGTACTTTTGGTGTAACCAAAGATGCACTTCCTTACATTGGCGCAGACCCAAAAAATCCTAACACGTACTATGTTCTGGGATACGGGGGAAATGGTATAACTTTTAGTGTAATGGGAATGGAAATAGTTTCGGATTTGATTGCAGGACGTGTTAATCCGTTAGCAGAATATTTTAAGCTCAACCGATAAAATTAAGTATGATTAATCAACCAACGTGTAGTCATCACGTGACACCTCTGTCTTTCTTTTATTTTTGGAGAAAAAATTGATCACGCCTTTTACTGCCATGGGTACGACTGTGCGCATTACAAATCCAGCTTTGGCAAGCACTGTATTTTTAAGCGCCAAATCAATGCCGGCATTCAGTCCTGCTCCTGCGAGCGGCCCAATCATTCCTACGCCCCCTCCTCCATTCTCAAAGCCAATCATATCCTTCAATATGGACATTGGCTTTAAGCTATTTTTCAATGCTCTAAAATCATGCTTCAATGCAGTCTTGTGCAAGACTAAGTTCTGCTCCAGTCTTTTCCTTTCAGCCAGAAGGTCTCTATAATTTTCAATCCTCTTCATATATTTTATTGATAATTAAATCGCGGATAATGGGAAGTAGAAAACCTTTCGCAACCAGTACTGTCACGAGTAGTAAAATTAAATAAACACCACCTACAATTAAAAACCCTGCTTTTGTATCGTCAAGCGCCTCTCCTATCCAAAAAGAAAAGCCAAGGCCTGCAAAAATCAAGGTCAGTAATAAGATCATTAAACCGATCATTCCAATCACGGCAACTGACGCAGATGTACTAAACCGTTGAATAAATTTTACCACCATGATATCCCGGTGGGTTTCCAAAATATCTTCGATTGTATCCAATAGGTTGTCTGCTGATTCTTTTACTTCGTTCATTGCTAATCAATAAGGTTTACCAACTAACTACCCTGCAAATCCATTGCCAACATCGCACAATACATTTCTCAAGGTTCTCATCAGGTTTGGGCGATGGTTACCACGATTGTATGTGGAAAGTACTCCGCAACTTTGGGGTTGGGATTACTCGAAGTATTTTTAAAATAATGTTTCTACAATCTAAAAAGGAGGGCGAAGCAAAAAAATCTATGGTATCCTGTTTGTAATCGCTGATCCATGAGCTTGTTGAAAACAAAAAAAGGAAACTCCATAATAGTGGCCACTGCCATCCACAACGGTCATTCTATGCGTCCAGAGTTACTTCCCTATTGCCAATTATCGGAAATGGAAAGGCTTCGCGAAGAAGATCCATTTACGCGGGAATGGGTCAAAATATGTGACAATCAAATTCATGTTTTGCCTTCCCGTTTTGAAGTGGATATTAACCGACCGCGCGAAAAGGCGGTCTACATAAAACCTGAAGATGCATGGGGTCTAAACGTTTGGAGTGATGCACTTCCTTCTTCCATTATTGAAAAATCATTACAACGCTACGATGAAATATATTCCAAACTCGCTATTTATTTTGACAGTTTGTTGGATATGCATAAACGAATAATTGTTTACGATTTACATTCTTACAATCACCGAAGGGAAGGCTATGATAAATATGCTCCCGTGGAAGAAAACCCGGAATTAAACATTGGTACCGGCAATATCAACAAGAGCGTGTGGGGCACTGTAATTGATACGTTGATGGAGTGCATGGCCAACTACAATTTCGAAGGAAGGCATTTATCCGTTGGTGAAAATATTAAATTTAAAGGAGGCCATTTTGGAAAGTGGTTGCAATCACGCTATGCAGATTTTATTTGCCCGATTGCAATCGAGTTTAAAAAATTCTTTATGAATGAATGGACTGGTGAAGCAAATGAAAACCATTTAGTCCATATACGGGAAATGCTGATCAGCACACTACAACCGGTGACACAGGCCTCTACAAAATCCTATTCCCTATCATGATGATTCAGGAAAAACTAGTGGACTCCATCTGTGCAACGATAACAAATGGCAACCGGGTAAACCGCCTTTTACCAATGGGTGGTAAAATTGTGATGGACCACCCCCTTCCCTTTATATGCGTTTACCGGTTTACGGATTCGCCCGATCCCTACTTTGTTCAATTAGTTCGGACCCAGGCGTCCTACTTAATCGTAAATGAATCCGTTGACATCAAAGGGCTATTGACATGTATTACTTCAATTGCATCCAAAAAATTCAATGCCTTTCTGATGTTGGAATTTTGGGCAGATCAGGAGGCTGATTCGAAATCTTTTAGAATTTCATGCGCAGAAAAAATTGCACCGGCAACAGTAAAATCGTTGAGCAAAGGATTCACAGAGTTTAAAGAAATTTATCCATCTGTGGAAGTGAAGGTAATGAATGTAGTGGAGCGCCATCCCCCCCATCTGCTTCCGCTGTTTTATGTAGATGAAACAAAGGAACTCAGTACACTATTGATTGGAATACAGGTTCCGAAAATTTTTGAAGAAGTGACTTCCGGAAATGTTTTCGCCTTACTCTTCCGAAAATTTAGAAGAAAATTTAGTGAAGTGATAAAAAAAGCTGCATTTGAATTTATCCGTGTACAAACCTCGAAAGAATTCAGTCACTATTCCTCATTGGGTAAAACCAAACTCGACAATCTGATTCGGTTTACAGACAAGCAATTGTCGGATCTTAGTGAACGAATGAATTTCCTCATGCGGATTACACCGGTCAATAGTATTCAGGAATGGGAAAAATTTCAGAAAAACAAATTTGAGGTAAAGCCAGCCTTTCGCTATCGGTTGATCTCCATTGATCCTGAACTTGAGAAAAGGAGGCTCTATAAAATTCACATTGAACGTATTGATGATCCCACGCTCGCATTGATATTTCGCGAAAAGCGGATGGAACTGGAAAAGCAACTCACCATGTTGGAGGAAAGGGAGTCGAATAATTTTAAATGGATTGGACAAAGTGTGTATGGCATTGTAGATGAAAGTATACTTGCCACAGCAGACCAACTCTTATATTCACTTTCAAAACAAAATGACGATCACACTACAGTGGATTGTCATGCCTTTGCGGCACACGCCAGAAAAGAGCTTGAAGTATACAAAGAGGAATTTCCGGGTATTGACCTCCAGGTGCAAATCCGAAAAGATTTAAGTGGCATCATGGTATCCAAAAGCCACTTGCTGATTAGT
>JBGTGG010000390.1:0-9355 GCA_041746855.1 Cyclobacteriaceae bacterium
GCTTTTATGAAGAAAGCCAATACCAAAAAAGGCTGCGTTGGGATTGAGATTGTACCCGGTTCGAAAGGTGAATTTTTCCTGTGGTGTATACGAAAGGCCCATCTTGAAGAGTGGACTATACGCAATGTCTTTTTCAAGTTCAGCGGTAACAAATATTTTCTTTCCAGGATCGTAGCGTACACCAAGAATTAATGTTGTCGGAATACGTTCATCCAATTCTGCAGATATTTTTGGCTGGTTGATGTTGATGATGTGCGCACCAATCGAAAAGGTTGGCGTTAGTTCAGCAATTCCACCCATGCTTACGGTAACCATTCCTTTTTGTCCAAAACCTTCCGCACGGTATTGAATGTAGTTCATCTTTACACCCAGTGAAGCCAATCCAAATTTGCTGCCAACCCCTGCTGAAATAATTTGTTCGCGATATAATTTATCCCCAAAAGAGAATACACCGATACTTGCTGCAAACGGTTTGAAAGGAGCGCTAATTGCCAACGCTTGCGAGTTCCCATTGGGGAGATAAGAATTTACAGTGTATGTGATAGCGGCTGTTGGTGCTTCCAACTTTGCCAACCCTCCAACATTGTTTAAGATCGCCCATTCATCAAAGAGGCACGAAGAAGTGTAACCAATACCTTGTGCTTTTGCGCCTGAGAGTGTTGAAGTACTTTGCCCAAGCAGGCATGTATAGCTTAACAGAAATATAATCGCCAACGGTAGTGATTGCATCACTTTTGAAATTTTGTTATTTCAAATTAAGCAATCCTGTTTATACTTTAATATTATTTTTAAAATTCTTTGTATAGATGGAAGAAAAACCCATTTTCCCCAGTATTGTTGAAGGAGTATTCGAAGCGGAGCACGACATCGTACGAGCCAATAACATCCAGGCCAAATCCCGCACCGGTCAACAATTTACCGGCTAACCGACTGTTAACTTCATAATTTGGATAATTGGGAACATAGCCGAAATCCGCATAGGTTTTTAAATATACAGCAAAAGGGATGTGCCGGAATTGTTCGATGGGCATACTTTTCAACTCTATGTTTTTACCAAAAATCTTTTTCTTTAAGGTAGTTTTATTGAGAAAACTATTGGGTCCTTCAATTACATATATTTCGTAACCACGCACAAAATTTTTACGATATCCTAATGCGCTATAATAGTTGTATGCTAAATTTTTTGGCGTACTGATTGAAATATTGGTGTAGTTTGCCACGTAGAAATTTTTTGGGAGTTCAATGTATTTTGAAAATGACCCCATCATTTCGAACTTATCCAGATCATCGGTAAAACCAAGACCGTACTTTTTTAAGGATGCCTGAATATAATACCCGTTTAACGGGTAGGCTGCAACATCCCGGTGGTCGTTCACAAATTGATAGCCAAAAGAAACAAAACGTTGTTGTGTTCTACCGTTGCCCATATACTCAGGATTGAGCAGAGCTATAGTATCTTTGACGTGGTTGTCACGATAATCAAGGGAAATAGTATGCTGGACATAAAATGAATTTCGGTAGGTATACCACACACTCGCACCCGATGTATACTTTAGAATTTTTGCACTGTCTAAAAAAACCAGTTTGTGATCTTCGGTTTTGTAGGCAACATTCTTCGATTCAGAATAATCTAAGCTGAAACCCATCCCTTGTTTTTGTTTTTTATCGATATAGGGAAACCGATAACTTAATTCGAATTTTCGTGTAAACCCAAATTGCGCAGTTGCCCGCAAGGTTTCATTTCGTCCGCGCATGTTGTATTGGAAAAGGCGCAAACCATAGTTGATACGTGAGAAATCATGATTATATGTTTCCCACCATTCGTTAAAATTCCGATCCGATAATTCAAAAATGGGTACAGGGAAAGTATACCACCGTTCATTCAAGTCAATAAGCAAATCGATTACAGTCGGTTCAAGTTCAAGCACCCGAATATCCACCGAATTAAAAAGCCGGGTATTGTAAATCTTTTTTTTGTCAAGGTCGAGAATGGATTCTAGCAGATGGGCATAAACGCTATCCCCAGGGCTTACGGAAAGTTCACGAAGGATAATGTGCTCACGCGTTATCCGATTGCCAATAATCAGTATTCGATTGATCTTGACTTTCCGGATAGCGGTGTCAGCCAGTAAAACTTGGTTTTTTGCCGGACGTCTTAGGGTGTCACCGGGATGCAACGGTGTTGTTGGAGTAAACTCCACTGAAAACAACATCCCCACACATCCGATTACAAACGACAGCATTTTTCTTCCTTAAGACGAGCACCACATTGCGGGTTTTTAAATTTTTTCCACGTTTGGTTTTTGATACGATTTCCAAAGAAAAAACAGTCCCATTAACACCATCGGAATACTCAGGATCTGTCCCATATTGAGTGCCATGTCTTCTTCAAAGGCTACCTGGTTTTCTTTCAGGAATTCGTAAAAGAAACGAAGGGTAAAACAAACCACGAGAAATATTCCGAAGAGCCTTCCGGGTGGAAGGTTTTCTTTATACTGACTCCATTGCCATAGTAAAAATATAAACAAGAGCACACAGGAAATTGATTCGTACAGTTGAGCCGGATGGCGCGGGATCACATGCGTATTGATGATTGCTGCATAGTTTCCATCTTCACCCACATCCATTTGAACATTGGCATCAACGGGTTGATAGATATGCTCATTGATATATCGGTTATTCGTGAGAATGGATTTTAAATTCCCTTCAGCGTAATGAACACCGGAAGTAAAATTGGTTGCGGACCCAAATTCAACCAGAATTTTTACGGGTTCGTATCCCAGATTGTTGGGGCCATCCTCGCTTTTCACAAAACTTACAGACTCAACATTCTCTTGATTCTCAAGCATATTTTCTGCACTGTGCGCAAAAACAACTCCGTAGTTTGACTCGGTTGGTTTTCCAATAATTTCCGAATTGAAAAAATTTCCAAACCGGATCATGGCTCCTGTTAGCGCCACTACAATAGCAATGCGATCAACAGTTTGTAAAAAATTTTGGTTGGGAAGCTTTTTTCTGGAGTAAAGCCAAAGTGCTATAAAAATGCCGATGCCGGCACCATGGCTTGCAAGTCCCTGAAGGCCTGTAAATTCAAAAGGTGAAAATTTAAACGGAAGAAAAATACCCAGCGGATCTTCCGTAAACATTTCCGGTTGATAAAAGATTACATGGCCCAGGCGCGCTCCTACAACTGTGGCAATTACCATGTAAATCGTAAGTGTATCCACATCTTTCTCAGGCTTTCCTTCTTTTTTGAAGATGTAATAAAGCAGTTGCTGACTCAACAAAAAACCTCCTGCAAAGAGAAGTCCGTACCACCGCAATGTTATATCCGAGAAAAAAGGGAGTGAGATGGTAAATATCTCCGGGCTCCCCGTCCAAATCATGTAATTCAATAAAGTCATAGCTGCAAATATAGGGAGTTGACCTCCGTTTGTAGATTATTATTGTTTTAAAAATTGTCCAATTGCGCCAATTCTTCCCTAAAACTTCCGGATAAAATTGGGAAGCGGCACCAGGTTCTGGGATCAACATTAAAGTCGTCCATAAAGAATGACGGAGCCAATCGTTCCCTTTTCCACTGGTTAGATGACCATTTTTGAAAAAAGGTTTGAATATGCTTTTTCAAGAGGGGTAAATCGGTTGAGTCTTCCTTCATTTCAAGAAAAACTTCCACGGGGGATTTCATTTCGAAAATGGCAAGCCTCTCAATTACTGTAAGGATGGAATACGGCATCAGATCATCTTCATCGGTTTGATGGTTTTCCTGAGGCCGAAGTTCGGCAGTAGGTTGTTGTGATGTGATCGCATGAAGAACCGGATAGTCAAGTTCCTGTTGCGCCCATGCCAGCCATTGTAAAATAAATGTTTTGCTCACCGCTGCGATAGGAGCGAGGCTTCCGCTTGTATCGCCATCCATGGTGGCATAGCCCACACTTCCTTCACTTCTGTTGGAGGTGGTCAACAAGATCGCTTGTTTGATGTTGGCCAACATCCAGATAATGGGGGAGCGTGATCGCGCCTGGATATTTTGTAAACTGATATCATCCGTTTCCCAATTTAAATCGCGAGCAAGGGCGGTTTCTATTTTAGATGTGTACGAAGCCACTTCTTCATCAATACTCCAGGAATGAAAAGTAGCACCTATCGAAAAAGCTAAATTTTTGGCAGCAGAAAAAGTAACATCAGATGAATGCTTTGTGCTTTGATATGCGCACGTCAATAATTTACTGACGGCTGTTTTCCAGTCGTTGTTGATTTCGGTTAGATCAAGGGAAAGTATTTCACAAAATTTTTCCCAACCAAGATCACGGGAAGCGCGCTTCACCATTTCAGCAACCAATATGGCGCAAAGCGCGGAGTCTGCACCACCGCTTAGTGATAGTACAAAACCTTTTGCCTTGCTTTTTCTTAGATAGTCAAATAATGCAAGGGCTTCCGCTTGCGCAAACTCTTCATTCTTAGTCATGTCGCCCACGAGTTCCATGATTTTAGTTTGTGAAGGAATATCAAAATTAATGACAGCTGCCTGAAGTGCGAAAGGTGCAATGGTTAAGCGTGGGTTTAATGCGATCATCCTTCCGTGCTGCGCGATAATAATATCGCCATCATAGACCATGCGGCCTGCTTCATTTCCCAAGAGGTTTACAAACAAATACGCACAGGTAAATTTTTCAGAACTGGATCTTACTAATTCTTCGCGCAACAAACTTTTTCGCATTGCGAAATGGCTGGCGCTTGGGTTGATGATGAGATCCACACCGCGAGCTTTGAGTTTAGTTCCAGGGCGTATGGTGCGCCATGCGTCTTCACATATTTCAAAGCCCACTTTTATTCCTTTCACATCAAAAACCAGGTCACCTACAGGAATGGAATTGTTGTTTCGAGTGATCATCACAACCTTTTCAGATTGCCATGCTTCGAACCACCGCGGTTCATAGTGAACGCCATCACGCGCAAGGTTTTGTTTTAATGCAATGCCGAGGATTTTGGTATCATCAATCATGCATGCACCGTTGTACGTTGTGTTTCCGATCCGGATGGGAAGCCCAACACAAACGGTAATCCCTGTACAATGCAATCTGATTTTTTCCAGTTCTTCCCAGGCGCGTTCCGACAACCAATTGGAAAGGAAGGTGTCTTCGCATCCATACCCGGTAATTGATAGTTCGGGCAGGCCAAGAATGTCGACTTGAAGCGTTTTTGCTTGTTCGATAACCGCCAGGATATTCGAAGTATTACCGCTCCAGTCAAGGGGGGTTTGGTTTACGGTGGCCCCGCCAATTTTAAGGGTTCTCAAATTATCGTTATTAAAAAATTCAAATCATTCTACTCAGGAATTTTCAATTGCTCGGTTGCTTTAAAGGCGGCATCTTGTTCGGCTTTCTTTTTATTGCCACCAAAACCATTTGCGATAACCTCTCCGTCAATCAATACTTGCGCCTGAAACTCTTTGTGCAGGCTTCCTTTTTTTACGCTGATGATCTCAAAGCGGACTTCCTTTCCTTCTTTTTGCGACCATTCTATGAGCTTGCTTTTGAAATTGTTTTGCGAGGTAGCAAGTGCATCCAGGTTGTAGTTGTGTGCGATTAATTTTTCGATCACAAACTTCCTACACCGGTTGTATCCTTTATCCAAATAGATGGCGCCAACAATGGCTTCCAATGTATTGCCCAAGATAACCTGCCGAAGGTTTTCATTTTTTTTGTCGTAGACCACAATGTTGGCGATACCAATTCTTCGTGCCAATAAATTAAGCGATTCGCGGTTCACAATTTTGGAACGCATTTCGGTTAGGAAACCTTCGCTTCGTAGTGGAAATTTTTTGAAGAGGTATTCCGCTACTGCGGCACCCAGAATGGCATCCCCTAAATATTCAAGACGTTCGTTTGATTCTTTAAAGCCTATCCCGTTTTCTTTGCCTACCGAACTATGGAGTGTGGCAAGTTTATACAGGGCAAGGTTGCCAGGGGTCAATCCTGCAAGATTTTGGATAGCAATAACGAGTTGCTTATCATCTTTGGATTTACTCGGGATATTAAGAAGATTCCAAACCAAAAGCAGCGTGTCTAATCAAACAATTCGATGCTAATTTAAGAAAAGCTGGATTACCAGATAAATTTAGCTTAATCTGGTTTCTTAATAAGAATGGAGAAGTTGTGTCCTCCAAACCCAAACGTATTGCTGAGGGCGATGTTTACAGTGCGCTCCTGTGCTTTATTAAAGGTTAAGTTAAGACTGCTGTCCAGTTCCGGATCATCTACAAAATGATTGATCGTTGGTGGCACAATGGAGTCGTTGATGGCCATGATGCAGGCGATACTTTCAATAGCCCCGGCAGCACCTAACAGGTGACCTGTCATGGATTTTGTGGAGCTGATGTTGAGCTTGCTGGCGTGTGCACCAAATACTTTTTGGATTGCTTTGATTTCTCCAATATCCCCGAGTGGAGTAGAAGTTCCGTGGGTGTTGATGTAGTCAACATCTTCCGGTTTGATTCCAGCTTCTTCAAGTGCACTGATCATTACTTGAATAATCCCGTCTCCTTCCGGGTGTGGTGCGGTAATATGATAGGCATCGGCAGACATGCCACCACCGATAATTTCACAGTAGATTTTGGCACCACGTTTTTTGGCGTGCTCATACTCTTCGAGAATAAGCGCGCCTGCGCCTTCACCGAGTACAAATCCATCCCGGTCCTTATCATACGGTCGGGAGGCGGTTTCAGGAGAATCATTTCTTTCGGACAGGGCTTTAAGTGCATTAAATCCACCAACCCCGGCTTCGCATATAGCGGCTTCAGAACCACCCGAAACAATGACATCTGCTTTGCCTAAACGCAAGTACGTGTAGGCATCATAAAGGGCATTGGTAGAGGAGGCACAAGCAGAAACAGTAACAAAGTTGGGTCCCCTGAAACCATATTTTATTGAAATATGGCCCGCACTTAAATCGGGGATCATTTTAGGAATAAAGAAGGGATTGAACCGTGGAGTTCCATTTCCCAGGGTAAACGTCTTCACTTCCTCCTGAAAGGTTGAAAGCCCCCCAATACCTGAACCCCAAATCACACCAATGCGGTGCGGGTTGAGTTCAGCTAGTGGGAGGTTGGAATCAATAATTGCTTCATCAGCCACCACCATGGCATATTGGGTGAAAGGATCCATTTTACGGGCTTCCTTCCGCTCAATAAAGTTTCCGATATCAAAGTTTTTGATTTCGCATGCAAACTTCGTCTTGAATTGCGAAGCATCAAATCGTGTAATCGGGGCAGCACCGCTTTGACCTTTTTTGAGCCCGTTCCAATATTCCTGGCGGGTATTTCCGATCGGTGTAAGTGCTCCTAGCCCTGTGACGACTACTCGTTTTAATGACATGTTTGGTGTTTGGGTGGGGATGATTTAAAAAGCAATAAAAATCTATTACTTCTTTACATTTTGCTCTAAGTAAGAGATAGCTTGACCAACAGTGGCAATGTTTTCCGCCTGATCATCTGGAATAGAGATGTTGAATTCTTTCTCGAACTCCATAATCAATTCTACTGTGTCGAGGGAATCAGCACCAAGATCGTTGGTAAAGCTTGCCTCAGGAGTAACTTCAGATTCCTCTACACCAAGCTTCTCGATGATGATCTGTTTTACTTTTTGTGCAATTTCTGACATGTTCTTAATATTTAGGGATTTAAAAATCTCTGCAAAGAAAGAGATTTAATGCAATATTGTCAAACTTTTTTGATCTTGCCTTCTGTCCACCAAATGCGCCTTTTGCACTAAAAAATGAAGAAAAACAAACTGATTATAGAGTATGAGTTTGATTTTGAATTGTTTGGTATGGCCACTTCGGCCAAAGGGTATAAGCTGGCATGGGAAATAAACCGGGTTTTAGGCATTCATTTGGTAAAAAAGGACGATTTGAGGGTAGGTGTGAAAAAAAATATAGAGGTGGATTTTTTACATTATGCCTTTGAAACGCGTCTCAATCGATTGAAATTATTTAAGAACAAACCGATCGATGCCGAATCCGGAAAGTATTACCTCATCCCTGAATTTCCTCATTTTGATTTTATACTTTTGACGCAAATGGAGGAACAAAGCCATAAATCAAATATCCCTGAGTTGCTCAAACAGATTCCTGTTGTTGAGTATGTGTCTGCCATTCCGGTAGAAGGATTGAAATCAAAAATCAACTTTGTGTTTTAACCAGCTGTATTTGCGTGTGGTTTTTAAATAGCCTCGTATCAATATTATTATGAAAGAAAAAATTGCGTACAACAAAACCAAAATTGTAGCCACTGTTGGCCCAGCTTCAAACTCAAAAGAAATGCTTCGTGCTTTGATCAAAGAAGGTGTGGATGTATTTCGGTTAAATTTTTCGCACGGCAAGCACGAAGACCATCTGAAAGTGATCAATTTTGTGCGCGAGTTGAACCAGGAAATGGGATCCAGTGTGTGCTTGCTACAAGATTTGCAAGGCCCTAAAATCAGAGTTCAGATGATGGAGGATGGGGTTGAACTTGTACGTGGCCAGGAGTTTATTATTACCAGCCGGGAGTTGTTGGGAAACAGTGAAATTGCCAGTACTTCGTATACAGGGTTGCCTACCGATGTTGCAGTTGGTGATGCAATTCTGATTGATGACGGAAAAATAGAGTTGAAGGTAAAGGAAGTAAGGGATTATGATGTGGTGACCGAAGTGATTTATGGTGGTCCATTAAAATCCCGTAAGGGGATCAACCTTCCCTTTACGAAAGTATCTGCATCTTCTTTAACAGATAAGGATTTGGAAGATCTCCAATTTGGCCTGGAACACAAAGTGGATTGGGTGGCGCTTTCATTTGTAAGAAAGGCAGAAGACATTCATTACCTGAAAGGAATTATCGATAGTAAAGATTCTGCAACCCGCATTATTGCCAAGATTGAAAAGCCCGAAGCGCTGAGTAACATCGATGCGATCATTGAAGCTACTGATGGGGTGATGGTGGCACGGGGCGATCTCGGAGTTGAGATTTGGATGGAAGAGGTACCGATGGTACAGAAGATGTTGATCGAAAAGTGCAACAAACTTGGTAAGCCTGTGATTGTCGCTACCCAAATGATGGAGAGCATGATCGAAAATCCGAGGCCTACCCGGGCAGAAACAAATGATGTGGCGAATGCAGTAATGGACGGAGCCGATGCATTGATGTTATCGGCCGAAACCGCAGCTGGAAAGTATCCCCTGGAAGTAATTCGGAGTATGGTTCGTACCATTACTTCCGTAGAAAAGAACCCGAACATTTATTTCCGTTTCCGTGATGTTGATCCGAAGTCGCCCATCTTTATTAATGATAGCCTGGTGTTGGCAGCATGTAAATTGG
>JBGTGG010000391.1:0-15004 GCA_041746855.1 Cyclobacteriaceae bacterium
TTGCCATTCGCCAACAGGCGCAGGGCTTCACACCAGCAGCGAACTTTGGTGTAGCGCGTTACTCACATAATATTTCTACCAGTGGGTCGCGTATAGGCGGAATGACAACGTTTCGCTTAGATGAAGCTGATACCGCAGGAATAACAAATACAAACTCCACCATTACAATCGATGGACTTTACAGACCAAATCAAAAGTTTAATGCCTTTTGGATGTTAAGTGGATCAAACAATGCTGGACTAACCAACAATACAGGTTGGTCTGGAGGAGTGTGGGCATATTACTCCACGAACGATATTTATCTTGGGCATGTGCAAACCGTCATATCCGATAAGTACGATCCGCGTTCTGGTTTTGTTGATGCAACCAATTATATCTTAACTAGTCCGGCAGTTACCTGGAGGTTGCGTCCATCATGGCTTCCTACAAAGTGGTTACGTCAATATTCACCTGGTATTACTACGTACTTTTATCACTATTACGATGATCTTACTTTTCGGGAGGGATTTGTATCGTATCGCCCGATGAGCTTGGAATTTCAAAATGGAGGGAGCTTTTCCTACAGCTTTGTTACTAATTGGCAAAATCTCATTAATCCTTTTTCACCTTTGGGTATTGAAATAGCTGCTGGTCGCTATGCCTACAATACCCATTCATTTTCATTGAGCACAGATAATTCAAAGAAATTGTTCTTCTCTGCGGAATATAACATAGGTGGATATTTTGATGGTACACTTCAATCGCTCGCTGCTAGTACCCGTATCGTTCCCGATCCACACGTGGCACTAACACTTAGTTACAGTCGAAATGAAATTAGTAATTTAGGTATATCCTCAACTTCGGTAGCAACCGATTTAACTACTGCTGAAATCCGGTTGGCACTAAATCCACGTGTGCAGTGGAACAGTTTTTATCAATATAACTCAGCAATTAATCGATCCACATTAAACACACGACTTCAATGGGAGTATAAACCCTTGTCATTCATTTTTTTGGTCTTGAATGATAACCGACAAGATTTTACTAATACGGAGACACAAGTAACGAGTCGTATAAATAGTCAGCAAGGAGTTTTTAAGATTACATATTTGAAGCAGTTTTAAACTTGACTACAATTCAGGTATAGTCAACTCCCTTTAACTTAATCCAACAATATTCAACTAAAATCCAACTCTATTTCAAGAATGTCCCACTGAAGAGCCTATAAGGCAGTAGGGAGTTAAATCGTATATAATCATTCACAATGTTTCACAATCCTTTAAAAGCTTTAAGGGTGACTATTGTCGTTATTGATATTGCTTCCAAAACAGAAGAAATGAAAGTGAAGGAGGCAAACGAGACCAAAAAAGAGGAGGTATTTATTTTAAAACCCCTTAACCACAAGCAGTTAGCACAAATGTATGGCGTGAGTTGGTTGACCTTCCAGAATTGGATTAAGAAGGTGGAAAAGGAAGTGGGAAAGAAAACAGGGCACTTCTATCACGTACACCAAGTGCGAAAAATCTTTCAACTTTTCGGTGTACCAACGAAAATCAACGTTTTGGTAAATGACGTGGAAGAATTATTTAAATCTTAGAGGTATTTTTTGCAAACCTTATTAGAAAGACTTTTGCAGTTATTAATTCTTCTTTTATAAAAGATTTAACTCAATTCTTTTTAAAAGAAGGCTATGAGTATAAAAAAGTTATACCTTAAATATCAGGTATTATTTTTTAAAAAAGCTTTAAAATCGTTCAATTTTGAAGTTGCCTTCTTTCCTTCATTTTTTGTGTATTGCAAATACAACATCTTTTTATTGAACTGAAAAAATTTATCTCTGTTGCAGCAAAAAATTTTTCGTGAATTATGCAATTAATTAGGATGGGTATTGCAGACGATTACAAAGATTTGATAAAAATTCTAACTGGAATTCTTGAATCAGAAACAGATTTTCAAGTATCACTACAAGCGGCTGATGGAATCGAGCTTTTAGAAAAATTGGATTTAGATCAGCCCGATGTTATTCTTATGGATATACGCATGCCCAAAATGAATGGTATTACAGCGTCAGAGATTATAAGAGAGAGGTTTCCAAATATAAAAATTATCGCCTATTCACAATACGATATAGAATCTAATATTATAGAAATGTATGTTAAAGGCGTCAAAAGTTTCATCAGCAAGGATGACCCTCAAGATGAACTCATTAAGGCAATTCGAATTGTTTATCAAGGCGGTGTGTACATGACAAACTCATCATTAGAAATAATTCAGAAACATTTATCAAGCGTTCGATTACCAGCAATCCCCAGTTTAAATCATTTTGAGAAATTGTTATTGCATCATATATGTCAGGGTCTAAGTAGTGTGGAAATAGGTGCTTTAATGAATAAAAGTTGGTGATACATACCTTGATCCAGACCTCTTGAAGATTGTTGACGGAAACAACTTTGAAAAGATTTCTGACCGGATGACGGCTTCATTGGGTGAAGGCAGAATCGATGAATTTGTCAATGTGCTTCAGGAGAAATTCAACGATAGCGTTTCGCTTAGTCCTCCACAGTATGAAGTAATCAAAGGAGAGATTCCGAAAAAGGAACCAAGGTCAAGGCCTACCATCGTGATGCTCCCTAAACAATCACAATCTGAAATGGAGCAACTGGAGCTTGAAGCTCTTGCTCTGGAACTCGAATTAGAACTATTAAACTTTGCAGCGTAATGACAACAACTGGGATAACAGCTAGTAATTATTTTATTGAAGTGGAGCGGATCGGTGTAGAGACTTTGCCGGAAACGCTAAAGAAAGGACATGACCTGGTTGTGAAGAGTACATCCAATGGAACAAATTGGGCGAACTATCAAAACAGCGAAGGTATCAAGAAGGTGATAGACCTGTACTTTCAAAAGTTGAATGAGTATGCAAATACAGTAAGTCCGAAAAGCATGACTCCTGAGCCATCGAAGGCGAAAAGACCTCCAGTCAAAAAGGCTGAACAAAAAACGAAGCCGAAAACGGTTAAAGAAAAAAAAGAGCTAAAGAATGTAAAACACGTTGAGCATATCCGTGAGGAGGTGAAGTTTATTAAAAGGTATGTCGGGTTACACAACAAGGTTAAGTCACCCAATACCATACTTGCTTTCATCAAAGCCTTGCAACGCTCCATCGTTCAAAAGCTCATCCGCAAAACATCACCCTTGTCGGAAGAAATTGAAATGATTCAGAACAAACTTGTTCAGGCATATAACAAGATGAAGGGAGATGAATCTTTTGCGATCAACGATAAAGACCTTAATCACCTTGTTGCAATCGCAGGTGGTGAAAAAGTGTATCAGTCGATTACCGCCATTAAACGCTACATCGGCCTCCAAGGAAAAGATGACCAGAAAAAGATAAATGATTTCATTAAGTACCTGGAGAACCTCGTTGATAAGAAGAAGCTTACCAAAGATGATCCATACGCGGATAAAGTAAATGCTATCTACAAAAGCTTGAGACAACGGTCGAGTACTAAAGTGTCCATATCAAAAGCTGAATTGAATGGATTGGAAGGAATCGTAAAAGCTTGTGGATGCAAAAATGAGGTAGGCAGAATTTATGATACAGGTGGAAAGAAGTTAAGACCATGCAAGAGTAAAACCTACTCCGATGCAAGTCGTGGAGCTTGCTCGCATAACAGAGGGCTTAGCGGAGTACTGACTGCGGAAGAAATGGCAACCCGCAAACTTGACTTACTTAATTTCCTTTCATTCTGGCATTCCCTGTTTGGAAATCCGGCAAGGAACTTCACCATGATGTTTCATGGAGAGCCGCATAATGGAAAGACTATCTTCCTGCTAAAGCTTGCGCAATACCTTGCTGAGAATTTCGGTGATGTGCTCTATGTCTCATCGGAAGAATTTGCTTCGCCAACCATGACCAAGAAGGTGAACGAATTTCTAAATCCATTGCCATCAAGGTTGCACTTTGCGGAAAACTTACAAGACCCTGACCTTTCGGATTATCAGTTTATCATTCTGGATTCAGTCAATGACCTTGGATTGAAAATCAACCAGTACAAAGAGCTTCGAAAGGAGCATCCCGACAAAGCATTCATCTTTATCCTTCAGCATACCAAAGCCGGAGATTTCAAAGGAGGAAAAGATTGGGAGCATATTGCAGAGATTGCAGGTGAGGTACACAAAGGTGTAGTGAACATAACCAAGAACAGGTACGCACCTAAGGGCACTTTGGACTTCTTCCGACAATTCGGCATCCAATGGCAAGAACCAATGGCCAAGCAAAAATTAAAATCTTATCCAATCAGCGGTGACATGACCACTAAGGATAGTCAGCATTACTAAACAGAATTATCTAACAATTAACATACAAACATGGAGGCAAGTGAAGTTGGTAAAAAGCCAGCTATCGGAGGATTTTTGTCTAAAATCCTCGGAGCTGGAGTAAAGGAGACAGTCGATTCTATTGGAAACGCAATCGACAAAATTGACAAGTCAGATGAGAAGCTGGAGCTTCAGTTGAAGTATAAGGAACTTCTCATGAACATGGAAGGAGCTTGTATTGATTATGAGAGCAAGCTCCTGGACACGAAATCAAAAATCATTGAATCAGAAACGAAAGGTGAAAGCTGGTTGCAACGAAACTGGAGACCTTTACTCATGTGCATCTGCATGTTTATCGTTTTCAATAATTATGTTCTTGTACCTTACTTTAATCTTCCCGTGACAACGCTTGATGACCACATCTGGACACTGATGGACTTGGGTGTCGGAGGTTATGTAGCAGGAAGGTCACTTGAAAAGATCAGTGAGAATATTGCTCCGGTGCTTTATAATGTCAGGAGGAAAAAACGCTGAGATGGTGAATCTCAGCGTTTAGAAAATTGAACCTCATAAACTGATACCATTCAAATGGGTTTTGGAATTCTTACCGTTTTCCAAAACCCGTTTATAGTATTTATGCGCTTTTGATATATGACCTTCCATCGACCTTTTATTTGGAAACGGTCCTGCTTCACACTCCGGACACCAATACTCAACAACCTTCTCTTTGTCTGCTTTTAATCGCTTATAGAATAATTCACTTAGTTGCCAGATGGAGACTGAATGCATAACACAAATAAGGAAACTAGCACCCATTAATTTGAAGTTCAAAATGGACGGTTCATTGAGGGCGATAAACCAATAGTCGTAATACAAAGCATTAATAAAGAAGCTTAGTAGTGCATACGCTTTTCCTGTTCTTTGATACCCATTGATGATAAAAATGAGAATTAAAAGTTCTATTATGGATGCAAGAGCAATTCCATAGACCCAATTCATGAACGTTAGCCCAAACAACGTCATGTCAAGGTGCTCTAATTGTTTGAAAAGGTGACCAGCATGTGGAACGTAAAGAATGATGAGCAACAGAGCACCGTGGAAAATAACTTCTTTGCTTTCAAGGTATGTGACAATCTTATTCATTGGATTAATGGATTAAAGTTGAGGTTAGGAATTTTGATTTATTACAGGAGCTATTGATTTTGTATTGAGCCTATTCCGGAGATTCTTCATGTCCTCGCTCACTTTCAAATCAAGAATTTTTGCATAGTGTTGGGTAGTCTTTAGGTTTCTGTGTCCTAACATCTTACCAACTGTTTCAATCGGTACACCATTCGAAAGTGTAACAGTAGTAGCGAAGGTGTGTCGAGCTGTGTGGAAGGTCATCTTCTTAGTAATGTCACACGCATCTGCAATTTCTTTCAGATAAGTATTCATCTTTTGATTACTCAAGACAGGCAGCAGTCTTCCTTTGATGGCGCATTGAGGGTCATCTTTGTAGCGGTCAAGAATTTCAAGAGCTTGAGATAGTAGCGGAATTCTGGTCGCAGTATCAGTCTTCTGTCTACTTGTCCAAATCCATTTCTCACCATCAATACCAGTGGTGATTTCTTCGCGGGTTAGTTTTTCAACGTCTGCGTATGCTAATCCCGTATAACAGCAGAAGATGAAAATGTCGCGCACCTGGTTCATGCGTGGGGCTACGAATTGTTTAGCGATAATTCGTTTAAGTTCTTCATCTACCAGGAAGGGACGTTCTACCTCCCGTTTTGTCATTTTAAATCCTACAAACGGATCACGGTCAAGCCAACCGTTTTTCATGCAGATGTGAACAATCTTCTTGAAATTAGATAGGTACTTGACTGAAGTATTGTGATCGCACTTTCGCTTCGACTTTAGCCAAAACTCATAATCGGCAATAAATTCATAGTTGAGCTTCTTAATATCGATGTCGTCAATTTTGAACTTCCATTTAAGATATGCCTGAGTATGTCGGTATGAGGTTTCATAACGTTCGAGTGTTAGCGGTGAGAACTCACGATTGATAAGAGCTTTCATTTGCTCATTGTGCTGTTTGAAAACCTCCATCAGCATTCGAGTTTTTTCCAGGCTGAGGCCGTACCATTTGGCTTTCATGTTTTCAAGGGTCACATCTTTCCCTTCATTCATTAGCTCTCTTTGGTAATCAAATGCTTTCATCTTGAAAGCTTCGAGCATTTTGTTTATCCTCCGTGCTTCTTCTGAGTTGGTTTTCAGCTTACCGTGTTGGTCTGACCACTCGTTTGGCTTGACAAAGATTTTTGTCGCTAATGTGAGCCGTTTGTTCATGAGCGAAATTCTCATGAAGACTGGTTTTAACCCGTCATCTGTTGTTCTGTCTTTCCTTGCGAAAAACGCTACTGAAATAGTTTGAGTCATATCCCTTAGTTAATTGGTTAAAGTATCCAATTCGGGGTGCCTCATTCAAGACGTCCATTTAATGATCATCTTGATTATCAGCACCTTAACTCGATTTCGTAACCAGATTTCCTAAAGAATCCTTGGTTACGGATCGGTTACCAAGGGATTGTGATTTGATGGTTGATTTTGGTATGCCCTAAAAACAAAAAACCTCGAAATCATTAAGATTTCGAGGTTTTGACTTTGTTTGAACTTTGATCAGCAGAGGAGGAGGCTCTCCAATCTCCAAAAGTATACCTCATTTTAATATTTAATTAATTGTTTATCAACTGATTATAAATAAATATTTGTCACCCTAAAACTGTCATCCTAATTATTGCAATCCTGAATTGTCAGCCGTAAATTCAAAAAAAAATCAACTCATGGAATTAGAGGATTGGCCTAGTGCAATGAAAGTCTACAATGAAAGAGTTCAAGACCTATTCGGAATGCCAATTTCAGGGGCATCACAAAGCGGGAATGTTCTTTCTGTTCGTTTTAGTAAAGGCAACTATGACTACAAAGATTCAAATTATTTTCTTGACCCAAAGAATCTCAGGTTTTCGCACCTTACAACCTATCGGGGTTTATTTGGAATTATTAATTCAGGAGCGTTGCGACTGTATAATCTTATAAACTCCAATGATCCAAATGAGTTGTTTTCAATAAAGGGTATTCCAACTTACGAGAATGTTGCTGAAAATATTAAACCATACGTCTACACATTTTCATTTGGCGAAACCGAAACTATGCTTAAGCCCAAAATGTGGAGCAAGTATGGGCAGGTAGCGATAAATTTTGAAATAGTAAATGATCCGCTACAGTGGGAATACTATAGGATTTCCAATATGCATTATGGAGAGAGTGAGTTTGTTCCAAAGTATGCAGCATTGTTAAAACTAATGCATGAGCAGTATAGCCCATGGAAGTTCGATCCAGACTTAGAATCTATGCTCGGATTATTGGCTTTCCATAAAGAAGAGGAGCACAAAGACGAGCAAGAAGTAAGACTTTTATTCGTACCATTTCTATTACAAGATCGACATCAAGCAAATTATGATTATAGAGTAAGTGAAATGCGAACAGGTTTAACCAAGTATATTGAGATTCCCTTATTCGTTGGAAATGAAAATGTGATGACAGTTTCGAAACTAAAAAGACATCCAATTATAAATGATGATAGTCGTCCGCTTATCAAAATCACATCTATTGAATTTGGTGATAATGAGCCTTTGTTCGATCAAACAAAACTGCATAATCTTAAATATGAACTCAATGATTACCTGAGGGCTAGGTTTGGTTATAGGATTGAGGTAAAGGATGAACTTTTTAAGACGGGGGTAGAATTCAAAGCCTTAGGATGATAGAAATACGTACAACAGCGTCCCCGATTCTCAAGGCACAATTACGAGCCAAGGATGACAGGCAACAACTGATGCTTGCGGTGAGGGTTTACCGTAATTCAAAACTTATTGATCGATTTAATTACTATGTGAAGGATTATGGTCAACCAGTCTATTTGCATAAAAAAGAGTTGGCATCGGGATTTGTGACAAACCACAAAATGGACATCAGGTACAATGAATTATTAACATTTTTGAAAATTAAACTACAAGAAATATTAAATGCTGAACTAACATCTAAGACCATCATCAGCAGAGAAGTTGTGAAAGCATCCTTGGACAATTCAGTTAAATCACAATTCAATTCAGTTTTTTTGTCAAAAATTAATGAACAGAACATTATTATTAAATCATCTGGATATAATAATATCGATGACTTCGAGGTTGATAGCCGTGCATTAGATTCATATAGGCGTATCAAAATTCCAACTGAACCAACCGTTGATCCGTTAGGACAAGTCGAATTAAATGATCATGATGCTGGTGATTTAGAAATCATGCTAATTAATGAAGATTTAAGGCTAAGACTTGAGGCGGAACAAATTAGAATTAGCAAAATGAACACCGAGGAGCGGTATCGGTTGGGTGAGTATGATAAGCTGAATATTTTTCAGCTTTTTGGTTCGATATATTATAACAAAGAACTTTCATCAACTTATGACAAAATTGCGCTGAGGTTATATGAGTACAGATACTACATGAAGCCCAATGAGAACGTTAATAATTTTGATGAATATTGGGTTACTGAATTCATGACCTTCTTGTGGAACCACGGTTATACAAATCTTAACTCGGTAAGATTTGACCCGCTTAAATTTAATGAAGACATATTTATCAATAAGCCCATTAAAAAATACAAAGCAAGTAACTTATACAAGTTGTTGGAGGTGGTGCAGACGGTATCCAATCATTTTGCTGATAGAGGGCTGCTGAGACGGATTGACTTCAAGAAAATAGATGTTGAAAAAATATGTGGCATTGAGAAGAGTGAGGAAGGAAGTCGAATTGAACACAACCTGGATTTTCAAGAATTTAATCATCTTTTCTTTTACAAATTTGATCCCAAGAAATTAAGTTATTATCAAAATATCTTTGATAGCAAGAAAGTAAACAAAGAAAATGGTAAAGTCCGTTTTAAAAATCTTAAAATATCCATCAAGGATTTGGAAACTGCTAGAGATTTGTTTTGTATCCAAGTAATGGCAGGAGGTATTCGGGGGTATAAGGACTTAATGACATCACAAGTCAATAAGGATTACCAACAGCTTTCTTTCTATGTTAAAAAACTAAAAGGTAGCATGATTAATCCATTCAATGTATACACACAGATCGTGGCAAAAGATCATAAATACCAACTACCAAAATATAGTTTCAGTTATTCGAAAAACTCAATGGAAGGACTCAATCGTACTCTATGCCAAACCATAGCCAATATTTTACCGTTTGATCGTGAGGTACTTTATGAAGATGAACTCATAAAAATTAAAGACTTGTTCAATCCCTATTTTGCACGGAAGACATTTGCCCAAATGATGTATGATGAATTCGATTTTAGTGAAGAGGAAATTTCAATTTTTACTGGACATTCCACCAATAGGAAGAGGTCAGTTCTGTCGATCAATTATGTAAATGTGAAATCGATAGCAAAGAAGAAAAAGTTGTTCAAGAGAATAACACTACCACATGGGAAGACCCTCAGTACAAAACGAACTTTTTAAGTTAGTAGCACCAAAAAAAGGAGGATCGTACCAAAAGTTTCATATACGTTAAAAAATTATTATTTTGATGTAAGTGCCTCATAATATACATGTTAAGTTCAATTTAAACCTTAAATAAGTTTTCATTTTTACGTCAGTGAATTCTTTTTTAAGTTTTTTTTGCTCTGATTGAGAAGAAATTCATTTTTTGGAGTATTTATTAAAAACCTCAAATGATGGTGCTGGTAATGTTCGAACGTTACCAGCATTTCTAAGTGAAAACATATTTGAGGAAATCATTTGAGGTAACCGCACCCATAAGTCGGCAAACAAATTCACAATCAAGTCTCAATATTTCCAAAAGGTATAGTTATATCAGGAATGAATTCCATGCTGGTTCTAGTTGTCTTACAGTTAAAACGAAGATGTTATTAAGTATCAATGATCTTTCCCCTACGGTGAAACGGTGGGCTGTCGATTTGGATCATTGCGCTGTCTTGATAGATGAAAAAACGTTCCCCGTGATCAAGGGTTTAATTCCTGTGCTATACAATAATGAGTTATGACCACAAAAAGCAATTCGGTGATGCAGGATAGCCGTAGATAGATTCAGAATAATACCTACTTCATATAAAACGCAGTTAAAGAACATAGTGTACCGAATCGGTCAATATGACAAGTAATGTTAGTCAAACTAAGGATAGCTGACATTCTCCACATCCATACATACTGGTATAATTTTGGACATGATTTTTCCTTCAAATGAGCACAATTTGTAAGGAGAAACCATGTCCATTCCGCCAACTGATATATAGCCTTACTTCAATTGTATCTTAATTATTGTAGCTTAAATGATTTTGATTTCAGACTTATCTTTAGCCTCCTTAATAATACGTCTTGCACCAGTACGAAATATTTCACTAAGACTTATACCTAATTCATTTCGTATTATGCATAATTCTCTATACATGGTGTCATCAATACGACAATAAATTGTTTTGATTTTATCCTCTTTTTTTGTCTTGTAGGCTTCTTGGAGATTCATTTTAATTCTGGACTTAATAATGTTATTGAGACATGATAGGGAGTGCCTTCTTGTATAGACATAAATACGTCAGTGTACTTGATAATTACCGCATTGATAGTATTTATATTAAAAATATGGTGAGAACTTATCCGAAGACAATTGCAGGTGTTTACGAAGTCTATTTAAACGAAATGTCACTTAACCCAATTAAACTCCCGTATTCATTAGAAAGCGATCTTGACATAATTGAAATCTGGTTCGATGACGGAAGGTGTAAGATAATGTTTGATGACTTTAGCCAAGAAATACTTGATGCCACATACCATAAAAAATCAAATGAGTACATTCTAAATTATAGAGGGGTTGAACATGCCTTTGAAATAAAAGCGAGTTTTGGTGGAATAAGTAAAGTAGTCGAAATGAATATCTTAATAGACTTCAATAAATTGGGTCATATGTAATGAAAACATTTGACTTATGGGCTTAAACTACTACAAAGCGATTTCTACGCTAATTACTTACAAAGATCGATTGGTACAATTTCAGACTCCTAAGAACGAATCGGTGATAAAATTATTGATGAAATGGGAAATTGACATGACCTATCCAGATGATCCCAATTATCCTAATTCAAAAGAGATGGCTTCAACTCTAGGGGTGGATAGGCAGAAGGTTAATGTCCAGATCAAGGATTTGTACATGAAGATAATTTCGTCATTTGCCGATGCCCCACTTATCTTACGAGATTGTGTTCATGTAATCTATATTCATATACCATACGATGAGGAGAGGAGCGTTAAAAACAAGGATTACCTCCGAACACTTGGACAAAGAAATTTATTGTTCGAAACCAAACTTCCCTATATGCCTCGGATAGGGGAATCAATTTCATTGGACTTCATTGAACACCCTCTTAAATTTAACAGAGGTTACATCAACGAGATACGCCATGAAATTGATGGCTATACTCAGAGGGTCATTCTTTACGTACATCCGTTAAAAGGTTTCTATCATCAGTGGAGTAAGATGAAACATGAACATGATTGGAGATTAAGAATGGAAAAGCAACGGGATTTACGCTTTTAGGATAGGCGTTATTCGTTCATTCTTGTACCATAATTGCATTCTCCCCGACTCATGATCCTTTAATGCGCCCATTTTAACAGTAATCTTTGTGCCGAATACAGCCCTTTTGTAAAAACTCGATATATATTGAATATGTAGCACCAGCACGTGAAGAATTCAAGGTAGAGTTCCTACTTTCAGAATTTTCGAATTGACATGGAATCCGTTACCATTTCCAATAGCACATCAAATTTAGGGTATACATGAACCTGATAAATGTTCTCTATACATTGAGTTCAATTGCAACCTAATAAGGGGTCCTCCGTTTTCACTTTAGGCTCACCCTAAAAATGAAAACTATGAACGCAGTAGCATATTTAAGATGCTCAACAGCTCAACAGGATTACACCCGCCAAAAGACAAACCTTGAGGTTATAGCGAGGGAAAAAGGTTGGACACTAAAACGGACGTTTGCTGAGAAGATCAGTGGTAACATCAAGGCTGACGACCGTAAAGAGTTCAAGAACCTATTGATCTATGTCAAGGACAATAGCATTAAGCTGGTTATGGTAAGTGAGATTAGTCGATTGGGAAGACGTGTCCTAGATGTGCTAAACCAAATAGAATCACTTCACGAAAACGGTATTGGGCTTTACGTTCAACAATTCGGGATGGCTTCATTGGATTCTAATGGGAAAGAAAACCCCACAGTAAAACTGCTTATGCAAATGATGAGTATTGGTGCGGAAATGGAGAACAACATGCGAAAAGAGAGACAGCGACAAGGTGTCGCAATAGCGAAGGTAAATGGGAAGTACCAAGGAAGGGCAAGAGGCAGTATAGCATCACCAGATAAGACGCTAACAAAATATTGGGATGTAGTTAACTTACTAAAAAGCAGCAATCTATCTCTGAACAAGATTTCTAAAATTACAGGGAGGTCTCCAAACACGGTTAAAAAGGTTAAAGACCTAATATGACCAACACACCATGGGGTATCCCCTTCTTCGAATTTCGCAATGACCCCGTCCTCCTACCTTGGTTGGTAGACCGCCCCTTTTATTTGGCAGAATTTTTCGACTTTGGAAAAGTAACATTATAAAAAATTATAGAAAACTATAATGTGCTTATCGGTTTATTAACCCTTTCCAAAAGTTTCTCAATTTGACCACCCTTGCTCATGTGACCAAGTGTAATGTTATCCGCCAGATTGATCATTAGTTCATTGCGGGTCATTGCAGTCTTCTCTGTAACTCTGGTAACCTCCTTTGAAAAGGGCGTTATGATCAATAGCCTGTTATTATCGATAGCCCTAGAAAGTACAGGTTCAATCTTCACTTTCATACCCCTAGCAAGTGCCAATATTATTGGTTGCGTTCCCTTTAATAAGTAATGAAATACATCCTTTTCAATTTGACTATGAAATCCGCTTATGATGCAATTCCCCTTCTCTCGTTGATCAATTGCCCAATCATAGCATTTTAGTACCACCGAGGCAGGTATATTTCTGCTACAAAGAAAAGCAGTCTTGCTTTTGGATAATAGTGCTTCATTACCAAGTCTACCCTTAATCATTTTTTCTTCAATGAATATTCTTGTAATACATTGATGTAATTCTCAAGCCTTGTAACCAACTCGTCATAAGTAACGAAAGAAATGTTCTTTGCAGAAAGAGAAAGTAATCTAAAGTCATCTTTCTGCTTTTGTGTCGTAAACTTGCTACTGTCACCAGCTAGAATTATTCCTCGTGGTCTTAATACCTTTTGCTCAATGCCAATTACATCTTTAATATAAGTCCGTATGTTGTCTTGGTACTTAGAAACATTTTCAATGTAATTCTCTACTTGGCTAATCGCCTTTGAAACTTCCGAATCCCAATAAAAATTGTTTCTACTTTTATCTTCTTTAAGTAAATCTGTTGATGGCTTTTTAATTTCTAGAATATCCAAAAAACCATCATGGGTTATTAACGAGTAATCGGGGAATTTCGTGTTGCCAATCCCGACATTTATCTTCTCAATAGCATGAATGTACCCCTGCTGAATAATAAGTATATTCTTGTGAATATATGATTGCCACCATGATTCAGAGCGTGTACCAGCTATCTCGGCTTTGAGTTCTTGGGCAATTTCTTTAAGCGACTTAATCTGAGTTGCTGCTTTTAAGATATTTACAGTGCTTAGAGACTCCTTGGCAATGTAGTTTGGCAAAAACTTATTGAGTGCATCCTTGTCTTCTGATGACAGGTCATTTGTAATATCCTCCTTGAGTATTGAGGCTAAGCTGCCTGATTTATATTTCGTTGCATGATCATACTTAAATTTATCGGGGTAAAGAACTGAGAATGTTTTCTTGATAATATCTATCTTAACGTCTTTATTCCGTTCATAAGACTGACTATACATTTTTTGGATAGTCTTCGCAGAAGTTCTGACTCTGTAGATTCCCCGTTCAAGTGTAATCCGATCTGTATCGACAGTTATTATCCATCGAAATTTTGAAAAATTCGACCGCAATAATTCAAGGATGTTCTTTCCAAAACTAATTCTACCATCATCTTTTAAGGAACTTGGCTTCTTCCCTTCAAAGTAAATTTTAGTACCCTTTAGATTTTTGCCGTAACTTATGTTGGTTACTACAACAAAATTTTTGATAACTTTTTTCTTTGTTGTCCTTTTCTTCTTCGCTGATCTTTTTTTCTTCGCTACTTTCAATTCAATAAAATTTAGCTAATCATTATCAGTTTCTTTACCGCCCATTCGATACTTAATGTCATAATTTATAACGAAATCCATTTCAGTATCAGTGAATCCGTACTGTTCTCCAATTACTTCATCTACTTTGTCAATTACTTCTTTTGAAAGTCTAGGGTAGAATTCTTGATATGTTATGTTCCCCGTTTTTCCAGAAACTTTTTCTTTTAGTTCACTATTTCTTGAATAGTCAGCCATCAATTTGTCTGATAGGCTGGCAAGTGTTTTTAAATTTCTTTCAGAAAAATCTGATATTGAAATTGGAAACTCCTTAAGATCACTAGGGTTCAGGTCTCGGCAATTTGTCGTTAAAATGAAATA
>JBGTGG010000392.1:0-7004 GCA_041746855.1 Cyclobacteriaceae bacterium
GCAAAAACAGGTTTGCGTCCAATGTACCGGTTGATGCCTACTGGTTTTCCTTCTTTGTCATCAATTAGATCAATCTTCGCTAACCTTTTGATAACAGGCTTTCCATCATTGTAATCATATTCTGTTTGAATACTACTTCCTATAATCTGATCTTTTGGAATGCCATATACCTCTTCTGCCCAAGGTCGCATAAATTCAATCCCGCCACCGGAAACAATAAAGGTTTTAAAATCATTTGCCCTTAGATAATCGAGCAGTTCCAACATGGGCTGAAATACTAAGTCTGTAAAAGGTCTATTTTTTGTGGGATGTTGTGCGGTGGCAATCCACTCCTTAACGATACCATCAAATTCATCTGTTGTATTGCCAACATGGGTTGTCATTAAAATTTCAATGAGACCTTTTTCACCTTGCTTCATCAGTGTAGCCATATCGTTTTCCAACACTGCTTTAAAGGGTTGTTTGGTTTTCCATTCCGGATGGTCTGCCGCCATTGACTTTACGCGATCTAGTGCAAAAAATAATTGAAAATACATGGGCTGCTCCGACCACAAAGTGCCATCGTTATCAAACGTTGCTATTCGATCATTAACGGGAATAAAATTCGGGCTTTGCGAATTGGTGACATCTTCAACGTAAGCGATGATGGCCTGTTTTCTTTCACCATCATTCCAGGAAGGGAGTGGGTCTTCTATCGTTTTGTTTGTTTCAATTTGATCAGTGTTGGTCTTTTCCTTTTCCGGTGTACACGACAACATAAAAGCTAGAAGAAAAATAAGACTAAGTAAGCGAGGGATGTTCATATTCATAATTTAGTGGATTTGCTTTTTGAAAAAACCGGAGATTGTTTTTCTGTGGATAAATAATGAGCAATCTAAAATTCTAATTTTCAAGACGGAGTTACGAACCTTCAAAAAAAGACACGCAACATGAAAAGACTTCAACAGAATTGTGAAGTTCAAAGGATGTGAGCGGGTCTCTCAATCTTTACTAATGTAATCAAATAATTAATGGCTGTTATAAAAAGTAGATGGAATGACATAAAAATAATTTGATCTGCAATACATATCCACGAAATGAGGACAGGTATTGACTATGGTCTGGAAATTTCTTCCCACTGCATTACAACATATTTGTCCAAATTTGTATCATCAAAATATCCTCAATTAATCCTTTTTCATAAAGGGTTCTATGTGGATCAATACCTGGTCCACCCCCGGGATATGTTTTTGCAGATGATCTTTTAATTGATGTGCCAGATCATGCCCTTCTTTAACAGTGATCGTAGCATCAACAATCGCATGCAAATCCACATGGTACCGCATGCCGGCTTTTCTCACAAAACACTTTTCCGTTGCCAGAATTCCCGGAACCAATAATGCAGATGCCCGTATCTCGGAAATCAATTCGTCATAAATGTGCTCGTCCATAACTTCTGCAAGCGCAGGGCGAAAAATCAAATAGCTATTGTACAGGATAAACCCGGATGCCAAAAGCGCAGCCCAATCATCAGCGGCTTCAAACCCCTTTCCAAAAAAGAGAGCGATGGAAATTCCAATAAACGCCATTAAAGAAGTGATCGAATCACTGCGGTGGTGCCAGGCATCCGCCTTGAGCGAAGAGCTATTTGTGATTTTACTTTTTCGCATGACAAACCGGAACGAAATTTCTTTCCAGACAATAATCCCTCCCAATACATACAGTGTCCAGACTTTTGGAAGTTTGTGGGGGGTCTGAATATTCAGCATGCTTTCATACGCAATAACGGTTGCTGAGATTACCAAAAAAGCAACCACAACAAACGTAATCAACGGCTCTATTTTACCATGGCCATACGGATGGTTTTCATCCGCGGGACGCTTCGCATATTTTAATCCCACCAACACCAAAAGGGAAGAAAAAATATCGGTAGTCGATTCGATGGCATCCGCAATCAATGCATATGAATTCCCAAAAACACCCGCAAGCCCCTTTAACAAAGCCAACAAAGTATTTCCCACAATACTGAAATACGTTGCCCGAATGGCTATTTCTTCTTTATCCATTCTAGTGATTACAAAAGATACGCAACTTGCTTAATCCCGAATTTTTCTATTTGATCGTTTACACGAATGCAAAGCTCACCGCTTTGGGAATCGATACCACAAATTTCACCAGTAAATTGTATGCCATTTGCTTCAAAGGTATGCTCCACTCCTTTCCAATACATGCCTGCTTCATATAATGAAGTTAATTTTTGAATATTGCCCGACCGAAGCATCAGATAACGCGCCTCTAATTTTTCAAGCAATGCCGTCAGCAAATTTGAGAGATCGTAATCCCTTCCTGTTATTAACTTTAAAGAAGTAGCAGTAGGAACGTTGTGCTGTTCCTGGTTCACATTTAATCCAATCCCAATAATTGATTTATCAAGTTTATTTCCGTTTAACTGGTTTTCAATCAAGATTCCACAAATTTTCTTCTGACCAATCATCACATCATTGGGCCACTTTATAAACGCATCAATTCCGATGTGTTTTAAAAAATCGGAGATCGCCAGCGAAGTGACAATGTTCAGGAGAAATTGATCCTGCAACCGCAGAAAGGTAGGGTGCAGAACAATGGAGAACGTAAGGTTCATATTCGGCTGCGTTTCCCAGACATTTCCGCGCTGGCCCCTGCCCGCGAGTTGCTGATCGGTGACCACCACAATTCCCTCATTCACTGCCTTATCAGCACATAATCTTATAGCCTCCGTGTTAGTAGATTGACATTGTGGCATAAAAACAAGCTCTTTTCCAACGAAAAGCGTGTTGGCAGGAATTTTATACAAGGTATTTTTAATTAGTTTTGTGGATTCTATTATAATTAAAGAGCAAAATCAACCAAAATTACTGAATGGCCAAAAAAAGACTGGGATCTAGCGCTGAAGTGTTAAGCGAAGCGATCGTGAAGGGGATGCAAGAGAAAAAGGCTGTGGATATAGTAGTAATGGACCTTCGGAAGGTAAAAAACGCTGTTGCGGACTTTTTTATAGTGTGTTCGGGCGGATCAGATAAACAACTTGATGCAATTGCTTCCGGTGTTGATGAGGAGGTTTTCAAGACCCTGAAAGAGAATCCGTGGCACTCCGAAGGTAAAAACAATAAAGAGTGGGTGCTTCTCGACTATATTGATGTGGTGGTCCATATCTTCCAAAAAGAGAAACGTGAGTTTTTTGCACTTGAGAGACTTTGGGGGGACGCAAAAATCACTGAAATAGAAAACACGAACTAAATAAGTTTCAACACGTTATTCATTTGTATTTAATTTTTAGACATAAGTAATGGCAGATAAGAAGAGAGAAGATATACCCGGAAAGAACCCGCGCGGAAATTATCAGATTTGGGTAATCCTGGCAACGGTGATTGTGGTGGGAGGCGTGATGTTATTAAACCAGGCTTCGACCATCCCTACGATCAACTATTCCGAGTTTGAAGAAATGGTGGGGGAGAGAAATGTTCAAAAGGTAGTGCTGATCAAGAACATGGACATGGTAGAAGTGACTTTGAACAGCGATGGGTTGAACAATACCAAATATTCATCACGCATCGAAAAAAGCCCATTGAACATGGGTGGCGGTCCACACTTCAAAATGAAGATTGGCTCCATCGATAAATTCCTCAATGATTACGATACACTCAACCAAAAACTAACGCGTGGCGATCAAATCCCGCTACAGTTTGAAGAAAGAAGTGATTACTTCAGCGTGCTGATGCAATGGGGGTTTCTCTTCTTATTATTGTTTGGATTCTGGTTTCTTATGCGTAGGATGACCGGTAGTGGTGGTCCTGGTGGTCAAATATTCAATATTGGAAAATCCAAAGCAGCATTGTTCGATGCGGAGAACAAAGTGAAGGTAAGCTTTGCTGATGTTGCTGGATTGGATGAAGCGAAAGAAGAAATCAAAGAGATTGTAGAATTCCTAAAAAACCCATCCAAGTTTACCAAGTTGGGTGGAAAGATTCCCAAAGGAGCCTTATTGGTAGGCCCTCCGGGAACCGGTAAAACATTATTGGCGAAAGCCGTTGCCGGTGAAGCGGCAGTACCCTTCTTCTCACTTTCGGGTTCTGATTTCGTGGAGATGTTTGTGGGTGTTGGTGCTGCGCGTGTGCGCGACCTTTTCAAGCAAGCCAAAGAGAAAGCTCCCTGTATTGTCTTTATTGATGAGATTGATGCAGTGGGCCGTTCCCGTGGTCGAGGCCAAATGCCGGGCGCCAATGACGAGCGTGAAAACACACTTAACTCTTTGTTGGTTGAGATGGATGGTTTTGCCACTGATTCCGGTGTGATTATTTTGGCAGCAACCAACCGTCCGGATGTATTGGATAGCGCTTTGCTTCGACCAGGACGATTTGATCGTCAGATTAGTTTAGACAAGCCCGATATTATCGCGCGCGAATCCATCTTCAAAGTACACTTGAAACCCATCAAGTTTGCGGAAGATGTTGATCCTAAAAAATTGGCAGCGCAAACGCCAGGTTTTGCCGGAGCAGAAATTGCCAACGTATGTAACGAGGCAGCACTGATTGCGGCAAGAAAAGATAAAAAAGCTGTTGACTTAAAGGACTTCCAGGATGCGATCGACCGCGTGATTGGTGGTCTTGAAAAGAAAACAAAAATTATTTCACCGGATGAAAAACGAATTGTTGCCTATCATGAGGCCGGCCATGCTGTTGCAGGGTGGTTCCTGGAGCATGCAGATCCATTGGTGAAAGTGAGCATCGTGCCGCGTGGTATTGCAGCGCTTGGTTATGCTCAATATTTACCAAAAGAACAATTCCTGTATCAGACAGAGCAATTGATGGATGAGATGTGTATGGCGTTTGGCGGACGTGCCGCTGAAGACATCACCTTTGATAAGATTTCTACAGGCGCATTAAGTGACCTGGAGCGTATTACAAAAATGGCCTACAGCATGGTGACCATTTATGGTATGAACAAAGAGATTGGAAACGTCTCTTTCTACGACAGCAAGGCCAGTGATTATACGATGCAAAAACCGTATTCGGATGCTACGGCAGAAAAGATTGATCAGGAAGTAAAAAAGATCATTGACATTGCGTACAACAGAACAAAGCAATTGCTGACACAACATCGTCAGCACTTGGAGGTGATTGCAAAAGAACTTTTGGAAAAAGAGATTTTGTTCCAGGCTGATCTTGAGCGTTTAATTGGTAAGCGTCCGTTTGAAAGTCAAACAACCTATGAGCGTTTTACCAATGGCCAAATGGCAGACGAGCGCAAACAAGCCGAAGAAAAAGCAGAGGCGAAAGCACAGTCGGAAAAAGCCGGTATCACGAACGATTCAAAACCTGTGGAACAGCCAGCAGCGGAATCTGAAAACAAATACAATAAATAATTTATAGAATCAAAATATACTAGACACCTGCAAAACCCGCAGGTGTTTTTTTTGGGCTAAAGCCAAATGCAGAAAACATATTTAAAAGAATGGGCTAAAGCCCATTCCAACTCAATCTCCTTTAATTACCTCTGGATTTATGATGAGGTAAAGAAAACCCCTAACAACTTGGCTTTAGCCAAAAGGTCATGGACACTCTTCGATATTTACTATGTCGAACCCTGATCATGAGAGGATTTATAATCCCTTTACCAAGAAATCAATCCTTATATATTTTGAAATTATATTTTGTTACAAACTCATCATACTCTTCCTGAAAGGTTGTTGCGCGATGATGTTCTTCCTGATTTTTTATATAATCCCTAACTTTTTCTATTATAGATTCTGACACAGATACTGCAAAATATTCATCCTGCCATTCAAATTTTTCTTTCGTCAATTTATTTTTGTTGATCCAAAATGAAGATTCTCCTTTTATAAGTTGCATAACCTTTTGAATGGTTTGGTCAATACCCAACGAAACCAGGCAATGGCAATGATCCTTGTGCCCATTCACAAAATCAATAAATATTCCCTTCGTTCGTGCGTTATCAAGAATATGCTGCCAAATCCTTTTTCGCAGCTCAGATGTATCAAAGAAAGGGTATCGGTTCTTGGTGCTCCAAACAAAATGGATATAGACTTTTACAAAAGGCATGGTTTTTTTATGGCTATCGGTTATACTTTTTTTGGCTAAAGCCAATTACTATTTTTTTTCAGAAAATGGGCTAAAGCCCATTTCAATTCATGTCAAATTAAAAATACTTTTTCAACTTTCAAACTCCACAGGGGGATCAATCAAGGCTCGATAAATTACCACTGGACTTATCCAGTAGCCTCAAGCAGGAAATAAGGATTTATCATCCGAATTTTAATAGTAACGTACCCGTCCTCTGATACAACCCATTACGCTCATCTCAATTTAAAGAAACACTTTTCAACTTTCAAACTCCACAGAGGGATCAATCAAGGCTCGATAAATTACCACTGGATTTATCCAGTGGCCTCAAGCAGGAAATTTTGAATTGGCTTTAGCCAAACACACTCGATAAGGATTTATCATCCGAATTTTAATATTATTGTACATACTATGATCGAGCCCATTAAACTTCCTGCCGGAAAAAAGTTATTCTTCGCTTCCGATTTCCATTTGGGTGTTCCCGATGCGGCTAGCAGCCTTGAGCGGGAAAAAAGAATTGTATCGTGGTTGGAGAGTATCCGCTATGAGGCGCACCACATTTTTTTGATGGGAGACATCTTTGATTTTTGGTTTGAATACAAACACACCATACCAAAAGGATTTATTCGTCTCCAAGGCAAACTTGCTGAGTTGAGCGATGCCGGTATCCCGATCAGTTTCTTTACCGGAAACCACGACATGTGGATGTTCGACTATTTCAAAAAAGAAATGGGCATCACCATTTACAGAAATCCCGAGATTCTAAAAGTTGGCGAACAAAAGTTAATGATCGGCCATGGCGATGGACTCGGACCCGGTGACAAAACATATAAAATTTTAAAGAAATTTTTTAACAGCAAACTTTGTCAATGGTTGTTTGCCCGCATTCATCCTAACTTAGGAATT
>JBGTGG010000393.1:0-6245 GCA_041746855.1 Cyclobacteriaceae bacterium
GATTCACCGGTTGCACGCATGGGCTTACTTGCTTTGTTAATAGTTGCTCCATGTTTCTCGAGATGCTTTGCTATGAATTCAAACTCCGCAGGAATAATGTATCCCTTCGGTAAGGTACTCTCAACGGTGGCTTCAAAAGAACTATTGTTTTCAATGTTCTCCAATTCAATAATATTGGGTGCGCGTATATACGAAATTTTTCCTTCGCTGTCTTTTACAGTATAGTGATCATACACGCGATACTTCTCCATCGGTTTTTCTAATGGCACCATTTTAAACCGAACACCCTTTTTTATTTTTCCGCCTTGTTCTTTTACTAATTTGATGGCATCGGCCTCAGCCTCCGCGTTGATGCTCATCATTTCTTTTCCATGCTGATTGGTAAACTCCAGAATTTCATTCACGAAAGAATGTGTTGAAGTAATGCGTTGATACAATCGCTCATGCGCAAATGCTTCACTTAGAATTGCCATGCGATTTCGCAAACCAAATTGATTGACCAAATAGCGCGGGTGATGATTGTAGGTATAAAATCTTTTGATCGGCCATTCTTTAACTCCGTAGAAATCCCCAAAAGGGCCGAGGTGTATATCATTTTTCGCTAACACCTTTTCCGTTACTTTCGGTAAAAGTTTATCCCATGTAAAATCGTATGGTGCTTTTTCTCCAGCTGAATGATAACTCGGTGCCCAAGTCAGTGAGTAGCCATGCCACGTTCCGTTGGTGGTGTGTAGGTCGACAAACAACGTGGGATCCCATGGCACAATTATATTTTGAATCAGTGCGTTTGTTTCTAACGCTTCCATCTTGATACCATCCCGGTTCAAATCCCATCCCTGACTGCCTGCACGAATCCCTGTCTCAATTGGACTTCCTTCTTGTGATGAACGATTCTCAACTCCAAATTTATCGTTTGAATCCGTGTTATAAATAGGTGTAAATAAAACGATCTGATTCTTTAGTAAATGTGCTTTGTTGCCATGAAGAATTTCGCGCATCAACATTTGAACAACTTCTTTTCCTTCTACTTCACCGGAGTGGATATTTCCTTGAATGTAGATAATGGGTTTACCACTTGCCTTAGCTTCGGCAGGAGAAGAAATTTTTGGATTCGCTAAAATCAACACCGGAATATCTTTTCCTTCGAGACTTTTGCCCATTGAAATTTGGGTGACATAATCTGAGCCTTTCTCTACTTCCTCAATAAACGCCATCACCTCGGCATAGGTTGAGGTTTCCATGTAGGAGGTTCGTTCGGGTTTGGTCAGGAGTTCGGTGGGCCATTGCTGCGTTTGCCCAAAAGAACTAATTGAAAGTAGTAGTGCACTAAGTAAAAGATTCGACTTCATATTATTTGATTACAGAAATACTATTTGTTAAGCTCCACAATAAACTCCGGGGTTTCAGGATCGCCTTCGAAAAATTCCCCACGTTTGCCTTGGCTCAATGCCCAACGATCCAACCACGAAATTCCATACCTGCCAAACTTGGTAATGTTGGTTTGGTAGGCAGGGTCTTTCAAAACTTCTGTTTGGGAGATAAAAATATATTCGTGTTTTTGAATTCGCTTTACGAGTGCTTTAATATAATCCGCATTTAAAAGACTGGCGTGTATCAACAAGGTTTGATCAATGTTCCTTCCAAAAAGAGCTGTACTTATCTTTTCATAAAAAATGACTTTCTCCTCCATATAATCGACATAGGTTTCACCAATGCGTTTCATCAAATCAGTATCATTTGCTTTGTAGGCATCACTATACGCTTTCGCAAAAAGATAATCCGTATTGTCAATCGTTACGGGTGCCGCTATATAGTGGTGGTCTTTTAAAAAAGTAGCGAGTGAATCAGCCATTTCCTTCGTAGCACCTACATGAAGAAAGGGGTGGCGAAAATATTTATAATCACGTTTGTGTTTTTTGGCAAGCTTTCGTGTGACTTGTTCGCCTTTTAAAAGATCAGCGGTATACTCTTCAAACGAAACCGTATTATAACTAAAATGGGAGTAGGTGTGATTACCCAGTTCGAGGCCGTTGCTCAACCACATTTCCAATAGCGCAACTTCTTTCGGATTCAGTTTTTCATTTTTATAGAGCTTACCTTCATTCACATAGCCGATGGCAGGAATTTTATATTCCGTAAAAACGGAAACCAGGCCTTTCGTGATTTTCATTTTAAGTTCATCACCGCCCACACCATACGCAACGGTAGGGAGGTCGTCAACGGTGATGCACATGCGTTTTTGCTGGGCGTGTGCCACTGTTATTGAGAAGAAATAAATAATAATGAATATCCTAATCATTTTCTGGATGTTTACTTTTATCTTTTGTTTAATACTCTGAAAATGTTTTAATTTTTTGATTCGAGTGTTTTTCTACCCACCGTATAGGCATACGCTGAAGAGGGTAAAAATTGAATGTGAACGTCTTTATAAGTTTGCTCCCCTTCTTTATCAATGGTGGTAACAATTGGACTCTGCACGTTATTCTCCTGGCAAAACCTTACCAAATTTTTTAATTCATCGGGCTTATCAAAGTAGCGATTAGACCACTTTATTTCTAAAGCCCAGATGGGTTTTAAGGTTTCTCCCAACCCAACCATATCCACTTCACCATTGCTCCATCGTGCATACCAAGGTGTAAACCAATCACGGTGCATCCACTGCGCAAAAATCGCAGTCTCCACCATGTTGCCCATTTTTTCGTCTGTGGCAGTGATGGGTGAAAACAACGCACTTCTAAGGGAGGGGTTAGTCAAATAAATTTTAAAAAAATTATCCCGCTTAAAAAACTTCCCACTTTGATCGATCCGTCTTACAATTTTAATTAAATAAGCAGCTTCTAAATATTCCAGATATTTTTTTAGTGTATTTTTTGGTACCTGCGACTCTTTGCCCAATCTCTCTAGTGAGAATTCTCCTCCGCTATTATAGGCTATTGTTGTAAAAAGTGAGTTTAATTCGCGCGTATCACTTATGCCGTATAACCCCGGAAGATCACGCAAGAGTACTTTATCAACAATATCTTGGCGGATATATCTACCCGGGTTTGCTTGTATTTTTTCTGAAAAAATTACCTCCGGGTAACCACCAAAATTTATGTAGTCAATAAAATGCTTGTTGAGCTCTGCCAAATGGAGGGTGGAATAAAATTCAGTAGCCTTCCCTTTCCATGTGAGTTGAATAGGATTAATTATTCTGTCCAATCCCTTTAGCGATATATACTCATTAAAAGTAAGTGGAGGCAATAAAAAATCTGTAAATCTTCCCGCTCCACTTTCATTGCTCGCAAATTTCAATGCAGCCGCTGCCGAACCCGATACAATGAACCTATCTTTGCGATAACTATCCACTAATGACTTAAGGTGGACTTCCCAATCCCTACAATATTGGATTTCATCAAAAATAATCAACCAATCCTCTTTATCTTTTAGTCCCGTTGCTTCTTTGGCATATGTGAATAGTAACTCCAGGGATATATTATTGTAGATGGGATTTTCAATGGTAATAAAAATAATTTTTTGGGGATTTCTACCATTATGAATTAAGTCTTCAACTAAATGGTAGAGCATTACGGTTTTACCAACCCGTCTCGGCCCCATCAACACTACGGCACGTCTTACTTCATTTTCATTTACCAAAACTTTAAATAAATCAAAATATAACCTTCTAGGCATCTGGTTATAGTCCTGTTCGATGTGCCCATCAATCCACCAGGGATTTTCAAACCGAATCCGATCGAGAACTTGCTGTCTAGGTATCTGTAACTGCATTTTTTTATTATTCCTACAATAATAATAAAATAAGATCAATTAAATGATCTTATTTTAAATAATACGTATAAATAAGGAAAATTACTAAAAAATGTATGTCTAATAATTAAAGATAGTCATCACAAATCAATCAATATCCCTTCCTCTCACCAACCGCCACATTTCAAACCAATCCTGCCGATCTAAATTAAACGCCAGTGCTTCAGCCGCTTCAGTTATGCGCGCTGGTTTAGTAGTGCCAATAACGGGAACTACAGTAGCGGGATGATGCAACAACCAGGCAAGCAAGAGTTGAGCGGTTGTTGCCTCATTATACTTTCCTGAAATTTTTTCAAACCCTACTGTCAATTCTTCTGCCAGGTCACTCTCTTTTCCAAAGTGTACACCACCACCCAGTGGTGACCACGCCATGGGCTTCACTTTATTCTGCATGAGATGATCCACTGCCCCATTGGTCAATGGTTCGTTGTAGAATAAAGACAATTCAATTTGATTGGTCACCAACGGAAAGGGAAGGTAGGCCTGCAACATATCAAATTGTCGTGGTGAAAAATTGGATACGCCAAAGTGCAATACCTTTCCTTGTTCTTTCAGTGTTGAAAAAGCATCGGCCACTTCTATTGGATTCAATAATGGATCCGGTCGGTGGATCAATAATAAATCAATACGATCCGTGTTTAAGTTTTTCAACGACTTTTCAACTTGTTGTTGAATATGTTTTGAAGAAGTATCATAATGCTTTACCCAATTCTCAGGCATCGCTTCCGAAGTCAGTTGAATACCACACTTGGTAATCAATTCCATGTCGTCACGCAAAGCGGGATTCTTTTTAAGTACTTCTCCAAAAATTTTTTCGTTGGAATATTCTCCATAGATGTCCGCATGATCAAACGATGTGATTCCCAAATCAAGAGCGGTATTCACCAAGGTTTCAACCTGTGCTGTTTCTAACTTCCATCGCCAGGCACCGGCCACAATACGTGATAGTTCCGGTCCGTCTTTGTGCAGCGTAATCCTTTCCACTATAGTCTTGAAATTAATTGAGTATATAAAGTAGTTAAGTTTGGTTCAGCCTTTCCGGCAGTGGCAATAATATCGGCAATGTTTGCGGGTTCTAAATTGTCGGGATCGCAATCATCAGTTAAAACAGAAATGGCACAACACGGCAAACCCATGTGGTTGGCAACAATCACTTCCGGAACTGTAGACATGCCCACAGCATCCGCACCAATGCGTTTTAAATAGCGATACTCCGCACGCGTTTCTAAGTTGGGTCCAACAACAGACGCATACACACCCACACGCAGTGTAATTTTATTTTCGGTTGCAATATCCATTAATTGCTCGTTTAATGATTTTGAATACGGCTGACTCATGTCTGGAAAGCGCGGACCTAGTTCGTCCAGGTTTTTTCCACGCAGTGGATTTTCAGGTTGTAAATTAATGTGATCATCCAACAACATCAACTCGCCTTTTTTCCATTCAAGATTTAAATTTCCAGCTGCATTCGAGATCAATAAATTTTTAATTCCCAGCATTTTCATCACGCGTATCGGCAATGTAATCTGCTGCATGGAATATCCTTCATAATAATGAAAGCGACCCTGCATCACCAACACTTGTTTTCCATAGATGGTACCGCTGATTAATCTTCCTTTATGATATTCAATCGTGGCAGGTGGAAAATATGGGATCTCCTGATAATCGATATCAATGGGATTTTCAATTTTTTCAACGAAAGCATTCCCTAATCCGGTGCCTAAAACAATGCCAATCTGCGGATCGCTAACACCTTTGTTTTTGATGAACGAACATGCTTCTAAAATCTCCTCCATAATTAGCAAATTAACAATTGCTAATTATAATTACTAATTGAACATCCATCCTAAAAACATTAAACGATCAAAGGATGCACATTCATAAACCACATAGATACATAGTAATGTTCTTTATCAATTCAATAATCTTGAAAGACCTATGTGGCTATGTGGTTAAAATCCGCCAATTAGAAATCAGAAATTCGCTAATCAGTAATTAACTACTCAACCGGATATAACTCAATAATCCCTCCCGTCAGGCGGATGAGTTCGGTACGGCTGGTGATGAGGGCAAAGATTGCGGAAGATTTTTCGATAGAAGCATTCCGTGCGTTTTCCTGAACGATCCGTAAATCAATGGCACTTAAGGCACCATTTCGATAGCGCACATTTGCCAACTCTAAATTTAGTACCGCTGCTTCTTCCTTCTCTGTAGCAATGTCAACTAATTGCCTGCGAAGATTATATAAATCATACGTTGCCAGCAAATCGTTTTCAAGTGAGAGTTTGAGTTGATCAGTGGTGAGCGATCCCATTTTCTCCTGGATTTGTGCATTCTCAATGGAGCGTTTTATTTGTCTGCCATTAAAGAGTGTCCAGCGTAAACTTAAATTCGCATACCCCGAATACGAATTTCCGTTAATACTTTGATTAACAAAC
>JBGTGG010000394.1:0-53798 GCA_041746855.1 Cyclobacteriaceae bacterium
TTTACCCAACTTTTCGAAAATAAAGCACCCTTTTTGGAAGCCAGATTTAAAAGAATAGACAATTCTCGCGATCCGGATTTGATTGACAAATCAATAGAAACCCTATCTGTGGAAGGTTGGACAAAGGGATTGGGTTTAATAACAGAGCAAAATGTTGAAATGATGATCGATATTGAAAAATTAGCGGTCTATAATGTTTCTTCAGCAGATATCCTGGCACAACTTGAACGCCTGTTTGGGAATTTTAAAATAACAGAATTAAAGCGTTTTGGACGAGTGAGTGAAGTGCAGTTCAGCACATCCAAATTGGATATTGATAAAAAATTGAGCGCGTTAGTTCCGGGTAGGGATCAGGTAATGTATCCACTCAGTGCCTTTGTGAGTTACGCTTACGGAAAAGAACCCAAGTTTATTACAGCAGATAAATCAGGTGTATATCAGTCTGTGGTTTTTGAAGAAGCGGATACAGACGGAGCAAAGGTCATAGATGAGATTTCAGCGTTTGCTCATGCAAATGCATTGGGGGTAAGTTATTCTGGGCGTTACTTTGACAGCAAGCAGATGGCGAATGACATGCTGGTGATATTCCTGATTTCCATTACACTTTTGTATTTGATTTTGGCAATACAGTTTGAAAATTTAATCCATCCGCTGGTAGTAATTTTTACCATGCCTTTGGGCATTGCTGGTGCAATGGTGGCGTTGTATTTTTCCGGGGGGTCGCTTGATATTATGGCTGCCATAGGATTTATTGTTGTGTTAGGGATAATTGTTGATGATCCAATATTAAAAGTTGAAACCATTAACCAACTCTTGAAAAAATATGGTTATGCCGAAAGCAGCGATAAGAAAGGGATATTACTGAAAGCGATAATCGAAGCAGGGGAAATTTGTTTAAAGCCGGTTTTACTCACTTCCTTAACGACTATGCTCGCTTTGATCCCGATTTTGTTTTTAGGGGGCATTGGCTCCGATTTGCAGAAGCCCATGGTTTGGGTAGTGGTAGGTGGACTATCTATTGGTACTTTCTTTACTTTGTGGTTCGTTCCACTAGCGTATTGGCTGGTGACCAAAAAGTAAACCGGGTTTAATACTGCTATATCAACACCCATGTATTGACATCAAGATGGGTACTATCTTACTTTTTTTGTATTGTGATTGATTCTGTATAAAAATGACTTCTTCTCAAAGCATGATCGGTTTCGATATATTGGGGATGCAATTTTTTTTCTTCCGCTTTTATACATTTTGTTAAAATGAAAGGCTTTGATCGGGTTGCTTCTTCATATGATTTTTTGGCACGACTCGTTTTTGGAAAAAGTATTGTCGATGCACAGGAATATTTTTTATCTGAGATAAAGAACGGTGATCGTGTTTTAATTCTTGGTGGCGGTACAGGATGGATTTTGAATTCGGTTTTTAAAGTCGCCAACCCGTCAGGAATCTGGTATGTTGATAGTTCGCTAAAAATGATTGAAAAATCAAAAGCAAGGATCACCACTTCCGAAAATATTCACTTCGTGCAGGGAAGCCTTGAGTCAATTTCGGAAAACTTAAAATTTGATATAGTCATTACTAATTTTTTTCTTGATGTCTTTCAAGACCATGAACTTCCGGATTTAATCAAAGGGATAACAGCAAGGATGGAACATGATTCCCTTTGGCTTTGTTCGGATTTTGTTGACACAGGAAAGTTCAAACACAAAGTATTGTTAAACATGATGTATACTTTTTTCATTTGGTGCGCAAACCTTAAAAACAATACATTGCCTGAATGGGAGAAGAATTTAACCGGATTGCTTCTTATTAAGGAAAAATTGTGGTGGGACGGTTTTATAAAATCCGCTGTTTTTAAGCCATAAGGTTGAATTAGGGATTGCATGTTGCAACAATGAGTACCTTTCGGGGTGAACTTATCCGGTTTTCAATTAGACATTAAAGACCCGATGACATGAAGATATTGCAAAACTTCCTTGTTTTTAGACCCCTAAAAACTAATTTTAGCGGTTTTATTTTTAATCCATATATTTGATTGACCCCGCCTAAGCCATACACGCTACCTATGCACGAATTACTGGGGCAATTGCCAGCTGTTATTTACGAGTACCACATCAATTTCGAAAAGAAAGGGTCTTTCAGGTTCGTGAGTAATACTGCCCAAAAAATAATTGGTGTACCGGCCGAGGAATTAATAAGCAATCCCGCGGCAGTGGTCGGGGCAATTCATCCGGATCACGTTTCTGAATTTTTGGATGGTTTGAATTCCCTCGATAAAGATAGGTCCAAATGGGAATGGCAGGGAAAGATGCTCATCAACGAAGAAGTGCGATGTATGGAGTGGAACGCTTCATGTGAAGCCACAACCGAAGGAGTAATCCAACGCGGAGTTATCCAGGACATTACCGACAAAAAGAAGAACGACCTTGAAAGTGAGTTGCGCTATCAGTCGATGGTGGAGCACTTGCCTGTAGGTATTATTATTCACAAAGATGGAAACCTGGTTTTTGCCAATTCATATGCCTATAGAACTTTCGGTGCCGATGAAACCAAGGATTTTTCCGGGAGCGATATTTTTCAATATATGCACCCCGATTTTCGCGCTGCCACCATCAGGCGGATGAACAAGGTATTGGATGGAAAGCCCGTAGCATTGGCGGAGCAAAAATATTTACGAGTGGATGGTTCGGAGATCGATGTGGAAGCCATGGCCTATCCGTTCACTTTTAATGGGGAAACATGCGTACAAGTTGTCTTTCGGGACATCTCGGATCGTAAACAAGCAGAAGCAAGAATTAAGAAAGGTGAAACATTTTTTGCCCAGCTTTTTCAAAATGCACCAATGGCGGTAGTGATGCTGGACGAGCATGGAAAAGTGGTACAATTAAACCGCGGCTTCGAAGAAATGTTTGGCTTTCAATTGAATGTGCTTCGCGGAAAAAACCTCAATGACTTTATTGTTCCGGATGAGTTGCAAAACGAAGGCATCGATTTGAATAACCTCATTGCCACTAACAGGGTAATCAGTGTGGAGACAAGCCGGAAACGGAAAGACGGACAATTGGTAAATGTTATTTTGTATGGACTACCCGTTATCCAAGACCGTGAAATCATAGGTGTGTACGGTGTGTATGTTGATATCACCGAGCGTAAGCGTGTTGAAGAAGAATTGATGATTAGGAATTCGGAGTTAGACAACTTCGTTTACAAAGTTTCCCACGATTTAAGGGCTCCGTTATCTTCCGTGCTCGGTCTCGTTAATTTGGCGAGGTTGCCGGGCAATACCGATAATCCGATGGATTATTTAAACATCATTGGAGAAAAGGTTGGGCATCTCGATAATTTTATTGGGGATGTATTAAGCCACTCAAAAAATCTGAAACTTGAAGTTTCGGTGATGAAGGTGGATTTCCAGGAGTTGATAAAAAACACATTCGATGACCTGAGTTATTTGTCGGGTGCCAATGAAGTAAAACTTGATATAAAAATTGAAGGCGCTGAATTATTTACTGATCCATGGCGGGTATCGGAAATTGTCCGGAACCTTATTTCAAACGCAATAAAATACAGACGGCTGGAAGAAGGCATTGTTCCCCAAGTTTCTATCAAAGTCCATGTCGATAACCTACGGGCCGATATTAGTTTTTCCGATAACGGAATCGGGATTGATGAAGCGGATCTTGCCAAAATATTTGAAATGTTTTACCGCGCTACCGAGCAATCAGATGGTTCTGGCATAGGCCTTTATATTGTAAAGAATGCTGTTGATAAACTGGGTGGTAAAATTTCGGTTGCCAGCAAATCCGGGCAGGGTACCAGATTTAATATTATATTGCCCAATCGGATAAACAGTGTTAGCAAGCCCATTTCGCGGTTTGTGGAAGAAGGATAATGAAAATTTTAGAGGTTAATTCACTACTTCTGGAGCAGGAGTTTCTGATGGTGCCCGTCAGATTATACAAAAACGAACCGAATTGGATTCGTCCACTTGATCGGGATATTGAAAGCGTTTTTTCCCCAGAGAAAAATAAAACTTTTAAAAACGGTGAATGTATCCGTTGGATCCTTCAGGATGATAAAGGGGAATCAATAGGGCGCGTTGCAGCGTTCATTAATCAAAAAACAATTTTAAAAGGCAATGATCAACCCACGGGTGGAATGGGTTTTTTTGAATGTATTCAAGATCAAGCCGCAGCATTCCAATTATTTGACACCTGCAAAAATTGGCTTCGTGAAAAAGGAATGGAGGCGATGGACGGACCTATTAATTTTGGAAGCCGTGATCGGTGGTGGGGTTTATTGATTGATGGCTTTGATGTTGAACCAAACTATCAATGCAATTATAACTTTCGGTATTATCAAGATTTTTTTGAATCCTATGGATTTCAGGTTTATTTTTATCAACACACTTTTAGCCGGTTGGTTAACGAACCCCTATCGGAACGGCTCGCTGAAAAAGCAGAAATGCTTGCCCAAAACCCGGACTATTCTTTTCGCCACCTTCGTAAAAACGAACTCGATCAACTGCCTGGATACTTGCATCATGTTTATAACACTGCCTGGGCAAACCGTTCTGAAAACCCGGAACTTTCAATGGCACAGGCGCGGGTATTGGTTGGGCATATGAAACCAATTATTGATCATCGTTTGTTGTACTTTGGCTTTTATAAGGGAGAGCCTATTTCTTTTTTTATTTCGTTGCCCGAGATTAATCAGATATTAAAATATGTAAACGGTAAACTAGACTGGTGGGGAAAGATTAAATTTGCATGGCATACAATTATGAAAACAAACCGTAAAGCATTTGGAGTCCTCTTTGGCGTTGTTCCCGAACATCAGGGAAAAGGTGTGGATGGTGCTATGGTAATGGCTTCACGTAAAATATTGCAAGATCAGTATAAACGATACGATGAATATGAAATGAACTGGATTGGGGATTTTAATCCCAAGATGATCAATGTGGTGAAACAGGTTGGTGCCCGGGAGTCCAAGCGTCATGCTACGTATCGAAAGTTGTTTGATGAAACGAAAAATTTTAAACGTTCGCCAATTTTAAATTGATATGGAGGAGTTGGAGGAGGAAGAAACAAAATCAGGTTTTTTATTTAAAAACCTACTACGCGGACTAGTCTGGTTCGGGGTCATCATTTTTGCTTTTATTTATTTGGAAGAATACTTACTGGAGAATTTCAAATCCGAATTTGAAACACTGCAACGGAATCCAATTGGGTTGCTCGCCATATTCTTTGTCTCGGAAGTTGTATTTGGATTGGTGCCACCTGAATTTTTTATGATGGTGTGGATCTTGTCAAAAATTTCGTTGTCTGGATATGTTGTTAATCTGGCTATCCTCTCGGTGCTATCCTATATCGCTGGGGTGATTGGGTTTTACATTGGAAAGAACTTTTCCAAGACTAAGCTTTATAGAAAATTGTTTGGCCGCTATCTGATCCAATACAAAAAACAACTGAAAAGGTATGGCGGGTTTCTTGTATTTGTGGGCGCTGTAACCCCACTTCCCTATTCGGCTACGTGTATGCTGGCCGGTTCGGTTGATCTTCCCACCCGTGTGTTTTTGCTAATTGGAATTGCACGGGTGATCCGGTTTGCTGTGTATGGTTGGATGGTGTGGTCTTTTCCGAATATTATTTCTTTTTAGGAAACCATCTCTTTTGAATCTTGTTAGTTTTGCGACACGGAAAATCGCATGAATACAAAAACAGCAATTTTATTGGTAAACCTGGGAACACCCGATAGTCCGGGTGTGGGAGACGTTCGCTCCTATCTTTCTCAATTTTTGAATGATCCCAGGGTAATTGATATTCCATGGTTGCTCAGGAAAATATTAGTCAATCTGATTATTGTTCCGTTCCGGGCGCCCAAATCAGCAGCACTTTATAAAGAATTGTGGACGGAAAACGGATCGCCCTTACTTTTTTATAGTATTCGGGTAAAAGAATTACTCCAAGTAGAACTTTCTGAAGACCAGGTCGTATACCTCGCTATGCGGTATAAAAATCCTTCTATACCGGATGTGCTCGAAGAAATTAAAAAGAAGAATTATAAGAAGATAACCATCATTCCGCTATTTCCGCAGTATGCTAGTGCTTCAACCGGTTCGGCACTTGAAGAAGTATTAAGGATAATAAAGTCGTGGTGGGTGATTCCAGAACTTAAAATCATTTCCCAATATTATGATCACCCTGCTTTTATTGATGCTGTTGTTGCTCGTGGTGAGCGTTTTCGCTTAGCTGATTACGACCACGTTTTATTTTCATATCACGGCTTGCCAACACGGCAAGTGGAGAAAGCCCATCCCTGTGGTGCGTGTAATACTCCTTGCGAAATACTCACTGCGGAAAATCAGTATTGCTATAAGGCAACGTGTTTTGCCACAACCAAATTGATCGTAGACCGATTAGGAATTCCAAAAGAAAAATACACCGTTTGTTTTCAATCGCGATTGGATAAAAAATGGCTCACCCCTTTTTCTGATGACGTAGTAAAAGAATGTGCTGAAAAAGGGATGAAAAAATTATTGGTTTTCTCCCCTGCCTTCACTGCCGATTGCCTCGAAACGATTATTGAAATAGGAGAAGAATATCAGGAAATTTTTGAAGAACATGGTGGCGAAAAAGTGCAACTGGTTCCCAGTTTGAATGACCATCCACGTTGGATTGATTGCCTGAAGGAATTAGCCTTGAATTAGTATTGAGTAGATAGTCTTGAGTCCTGAGTACATACTCAAGACAAGTCCTACTTTGTCATGTTTGAATATTGTGTGCCTACGGCACTCAGATGTAATGTTAATCTAATGGCTACCAACATTCCATGCCTACGGCATGGGAAAGTTTCAGAGAGGTGAAAAAATCGGTAGCCTTACAGAACTGAGTATAAGTCACCTTTAGTTGAATATGACAAAGCAGCAGGACTTACTCATTACTATCTACTCACTACTCAAGACTAAATACTAACGACTACGAACTCGCTATTTTCAACACCGCATCGACAAACCGATCCAAATCTTTAGTAGTTGTGTAAACGTGAGGTGTTACGCGTACACCACTGATGTTTTCCCACACAATGGCCACGGTATGAATTTGATAAGTATTCATCAGTTCGTTCATTATATCGGCAGGTTCCATTCCATCAATGGAGAAATTTCCAAGCGCACAAGCGTACTCTGGTTTTAACGAAACATTCAACTTGATGCGATCATGTTTCATCACTTTTTCGCACCAATAATTTTTTAAATACCGAAGCCGCTCTTCTTTTCGTTGACTTCCAATGGCATTATGAAAATCAATGGCTTGGCCGATAGCTTGCTCCGGTGCGAATGATCGCGTTCCCAGTATTTCAAATTTTCGGATGTCATCTGCTTGCGGTTTATCGTGGGGGAAGATCGGCCATAATCCGGCAATGTTTTCTTTTTTATAATACGACATGCCCGTACCGAAAGGAGCGCATAACCATTTGTGCAAACTGGTTCCATAGTAGTCGGGATTAAAATCCATGATATTGAAATTCATGTGTGCAAACGTATGGGCACCATCAACAATCGAAATAATGTTTCTTTTTCGTGCTTCCTCACAAAGCCTTTTCACGGGCATGATTTGTCCTGTCCAGTTGATCATGTGTGTGATATGCCAGATTTTTGTTTTTGAGTTAGTAGCATTGACAAATCCCTTGACAATTTCCGCTTCGTTTTCAATGGGTAGCTTAAAATTGAGCCATTGTATTTTAATGCCTTCACGCAATTCTTTTTGTTTCCAAGCGTGGATCATATTCGGATAATCTTGTTTGGTCATGATGATTTCATCGCCTTTGTTCATCGTCAATCCCCAGGTAACATTGGCCAACGCTTCTGTTGCATTTCTGTTGATGGCGATGGTTTCAGGTGATGTACCTGCTAAGTCCGCAAGTTTTCTCCGAATCGATTCCCTTCCCCTGTCAAGGATTTGCCACATGTAGTAAGATGGCGCTTCATTGCTTAAATGATAATAGCGATCAACAGCATCTTGAACAACCTTAGGTTGTGGGCTAACACCTCCATTGTTTAAATTTAAAATACTTGCTGACACCGTGTATGCTTGCGCGATTCGCTGCCAACTGCTCTCATCAGTCATGGCCTCGCGCGGATTTAATTTATTTAAGGTGTGCAATGCATCGGATACATCCTCTGCAATGGCACTGCTTACCAGCGGACTGAGCGATAAGGTACTGGCAATGCCGGCACTTTTTTTGAAAAATGATCTGCGTGAATTCATGGCCAAACTTGGTAAAGTATAAAATGAAGTTACTGTTTTTGATGTATTACTTGTCGGGTTTTTTGAGAAGGGCGTCAATTTTCTGTATTGCAGATTGAATGCGTTCATGATTCTCGCCCCGAATAATGGCGTACGGAACGCCCAGGTTTTTTAATTCTTCTTCATACAAATCAAAAAGTTCCTGCCTTTTATCGGGATGCTCCCGTTGTGGATCGGGTTGCCAGGGTAAATCGATATCCATCAACAAATGCAGATCGTATTTTCTATCGTGCATGGCAGAAACAATTTCAGGATCGCAATTTCCAAATTTAAACTCCGACCAGATTTTGATCACGATAAGGTTGGTATCACAAATCAACAATCTGTTTGCGTCATTCATCCACTCATCCTCTAATCGCAATTGACCGTGTGCAATTTTGATAAGGTCACTTTGTACATATGGGATTAATAAGTGATCCAAATAACCACGTGCATATTCGGGCACCCAAACTGTTTTGTAATTTGCAGCCAGTGCTTGGGCTAAGGTGGATTTTCCGGTTGATTCAGGGCCAACTATGGCGATTTTTTTGACGAAAGGAGAGACTTCCATAGGCATTCACGGAATTTGCTATTTATTTTCAATAATTTAATGCGATACTTGGGGTATAAAGATAAAAGTTAGTGGACAGAAGAAAAGCAATTCGAAGTATTGGTGTGGGTTTATCAGCAGCTGTGGTGTTGCCACCCTGGTTATCTGCTTGTGATCCGAAAGATCCCGGGCCACTGATCAAGTATGATGGTGTTGTAGGAATCATCGGGGCAGGGGCTGCTGGGTTGCAAGTAGCAGATTTTTTAAAAGCCCAGGGTATTGCGGTTAAGATATTTGAAGCCTCCGATAATTTAGGTGGCCGTGTTCGTTCTATTCGTCAGTTTCAAAATTCTCCTCTGCTTACCGATTTCCCGGTGGAGTTGGGTGCAGACAGGGTGTTGGGAAGTGATTCAGCATTTGGTGAACTTATAAAAGCAGCAGGTGCACCCACCATTGATGTATTGAGTGGCACTGAGCCAGCCTACTTTCTAGATAGCACATTTACCAGTTTAGCCGATGCGGAAGTTGATAATGATTTTGTAGCGGCAGTAAACTTTTATGAAAACATTTTAAATTATGCGGGCGCAAATGTTTCTGTTCAAAATGCTATTCAATCTGCAGGACTGAGTCCGCGGGTTTATGAAATTTTAAATTCATGGATTGGCAATCCAAATGGCACGAACAATTCAAGGTTATCGATGTCAGCACTTGCGGAAGCAAAAGCATTGATCACTCATAACGCTGATATTTTAACGCTGAAAAGCAATCCGATGCAAGACACGTTGTCTTCACGTTTTAGCAATGTGGTTGCAGACATTCAATACAATTCTCCCATTAGCGCTGTTAATTACAGCGGTGCGTTAATTGAAATACAGGATCAAAATGGAGGAACCTATTCGGTTAATAAATTAGTAGTAGCTGTTCCACTTAGTATTCTCAAAGCCAATTCGATTTCTTTTAATCCCGGCTTGCCATCCACCAAAGCAAATGCACTTTCACAAATGGGAATGGATGCGAGCATTCGTGTGGTATTGGATTTCAAGCAAAATTTTTGGGGCGACAATCTTTCATTCCTTCATGGAGGAACGGATAGTCCCGAGTATTTCAGCACCGGAGTAAACAGAAGTATGCACAACAAAACATTGAGCATGACCATCGCAGGTGAAAAAGCTGAACAACTTTCACCTTTGGGTGTGAATATGGTTCCGGTTTTACTGGAAGAACTTGATTCCATTTTTGATGGCAAAGCTACTGCCAATGTTCGAAGGGATGGCGAAGACAATATTATCTCTGTTATTCAAGATTGGTCGAAGGAGACATTTATTAAAGGAGGAGGGTCTTATTTAAAACCGGGAGCTACCAATACAGTTCGCGAAGCACTTGCAGCCCCCATCAATGATGTTTTGTTTTTTGCGGGCGAGGCCACGGATATAACGGGACAATCCGGAACCGTGAGTGGGGCAGTTGAATCCGGGAAGCGCGCAGCACTTGAGGTAATTGAGACGATCGTGGCAGTTTAGTCTTCCATATTCTTTAGTTTACCCAAGAGTTCAAAAGCCCCGGTAAGTACTACTTGGCTATTTTCATTCAAGTCATCAGTTGCCAAAATTTCCGTAAGACCATCAACACTCCTCCCGATTTCAATTTTTACCATCCTAAATTTGCCCGGTGAATCCTGAACAAAGACAAAGTATTCACCTTCGAATGAGAGGATTGCTTCATTTGGAAGCGCATTTACCTGATTCGTTTCGGTTTGAATGGTTGCTTTCAGATACATTCCCGGGAGCAACGTTGGATCTTCCGTATCGAGATGACAATGAATGCGAACACTTCTGTCTTCACTAATCTCACGCCCGATCAGGTATACGTGTGCTTTTCGAACAACGGATTCATTCACTAAACTAAAATCAACCAATTGTCCAATTTTTAGTTTTGGAAAATCTTTTTCAAAAACATAAAGCTCTGCATGCAGATGCTCGGTGTCTACAATTTTAAAAAGCTCGTCTGTTGTATTCACATACTTTCCAATATTCACATACACTTCCGTTACATACCCTGATATAGGCGCATATAGATTTATGGTGTTAAAAACTTTGCCATCGATCAACAGGGCCGGATTGATATTGATCATTCGCAATTTTGCTTTTAATCCTTCTATCATGGCTTTCTTGCTTTGGTATTGTGATTTCGCAAGTTGCAATGTCTTTTGTGCATTCACATTCTCCTTTGCCAGAGCTTCCTGCCGACTGAATTCGGCTTCCAGAAATTCCAGAGCTGCCACATGCTCATAGTAGTCTTGTTGGAGCTGAATGTAATCCTGGCTTTCCAGGGTGGCGATCACTTCACCCTTCCGTACCCGCATGCCCTGAAGTAGTTTGGTGTTTTTCAGGAATCCACCCATAGGGGCCGAAACACTTATCAGATTTTGTGGTGGAGCATCCAATACACCATTGGCTTTAATGGATTCACTCAATGATTTCATTTCGATTTTTCCGGTGGTAACGCCAATCACTTTTAGCTGATCGGATGAAACCTGTACCGTATTTTCATCACGCGATGGTTCAACAACTTTCTCTGTTGATGTTGTATTGGAATGACATCCCCATGTGGAGATCACAATAATAGCAAGCAATAAATTTCTCATGTCTTTATTTTTCTTGTGTTGAATTTCCAATTAGATATTTTAAGCGGACAATGCTTAGGTTATAATTCAAAATACTTTCTATATAGCTATGGTGGATAGTAACTACCCGATTCGTAAGCAGGAGGAAGGTGGTATAATCTATTTCCCCGTTTGTAAAAGCAAGTTGTGTTTGCTTTTTAATTAAATCGGCATTTGGAATGGCAGTATGCTGATAATAGTTCAGACTGTTTTTTTGTTTTTGAAATTCTTGTATAGCCTGTTCTAACTCACTTTTAAATTTATTTTGATACCCCAGCAGATTGTTTTCGGCTATCTCCATTTTTAGTCCGGCATCCTTTACATTTGCTTTGTAGGATCCAAAAAATAGCGGTATAGATAGTCCCACTTCAAAGCCGGTAAACCTTTTATCCGCACCGAAATAAACATCCTGACCATCGATAAGTTGCTCCCCAATCAATGTTTGGTTAAATAGTCCCACTCTCAAATCGGGCAATGCTTTCGATACTTCGTATTTTTTTTGTTGTTCAGTTGCGTGAATTTCTTTTCCCAGGTAGCCGAGGAATGGATTGACTTGAACATTGAGAGTATCTAATCCAAAATCAAGATCCATCACCGCATGTGGGGAATTACTATCGATCAGTATTTCTGCATTAAGCAATGCCATCAATTGTCCCTGATGGATTTTTATTTCCGCATCATTTTGTTGAAGGGTATTCCTGACTTCCAACTGTTGTGTTTCAAAAGACGCTTTTTCCAGCAGCGTGCTTTCACCGGTTTTATAGCGAAGGGAAGCCGCAGTTACCACAGCATTGTATAGACTGTCTTCACGCAGCAGGAGTTCACGTTTTGCTTTTAAATATGTTAGCCGTTGGTACACCGAACTAACCTGATAGATGATGTCGTTTTGTGTACTCTGTAATTTGTATTGCTGGGTTTCTACGAGCGCCTTTCCAAGTGTATTTGCCTTGAAAAAAGTTGTTGGAAAGGGAATGGATTGACTAACCTGAATATTATTATCACCCCGCTCAATACTATTGTATTGACCAAAAAGTACAGATACATCAGTTTTGGGAATGGCCGACAGGTTTTTCTTTTTGAACTCTGCTTGTTGGATTTCCAATCCAGCCTGACGGATCAAAAAATTATTTCGCAGAGCGATTGAAATGGCATCTTCCATTGAAAGAACTTGTTGGGCGTTTCCGGAAAGTCCGGCAATCAAAAAGAAACCAACAATAAGATTTCGGATGTTAAAAATGAGCTTGATCATTTTGATTTCGGTTCTAATTTTTCTGATAACAAATAGAGGCATGGGAGAACGAGCAGGGTCAGTACCATGGCCGTTAATAGACCGCCAATAACAACGGTTGCCAAGGGTTTTTGAACTTCCGCTCCACTTCCGTTCGAAAGGGCCATCGGCAAGAAGCCAAAGGAAGCAACCAGTGCGGTCATGATTACCGGGCGGAGACGTGTTTGGGTTCCGATCAGTACAATTTCTTTGGGATCAGTATGTCCTTTCTTTTTAAGTGCGTTGAATTCTGCGATCAACACAATTCCGTTGAGAACAGCAACACCAAACAAAGCAATAAAACCAACGCCAGCAGAAATACTAAAGGGCATATCCCGTATCCACAACGCCACAATTCCACCAATCGCTGAAAGTGGTATGGCTGTGTAGATGAGGACACTTTGTTTTATTGAACCAAAGGCGAAGTACAAGAGAATGAATATTAAAGAAAGTGCCACAGGGACAGCAATCGTCAAACGCTGTCGTGCCTCTTGCAAATTTTTAAACGCCCCACCATACGTTGGATAGTAACCGGCCTCAAAATTAATTTGGGATTCAATTTTTTGCTGGAGTTCCTTTACAATACTTTCAACATCGCGTCCCCGAACATTGAATCCAACGGATATTCTTCGTTTAGCATCATCCCGTTGAATTTGATTGGGGCCTGTTATAATGCTTATCATAGCCAGCTCATTTAATGGAATTTGATTTCCATTTGCACCCGTAATAAAAAGGTTTTTAATATCATTGATTGATTCCCTTTTTTCTTTTTCTAACCGAACCACCAGATCAAAACGCTTTTCATCTTCATAAACCCATCCCGCACGTTGACCTGCCAACGCGGTATTGATCATTTGATTGATATCTTCAATCGACAATCCGAAAGCAGCAATTTTATCACGATCAAATCGAATGACGATTTGTGGCAGCCCCATTACTTTTTCTACATACATATCCTCCACTCCATCAATGGATTGAATAATTTTCCCCGACTGTTCCGCGTACCTGGTTAGTAAATCCAGATCTTCCCCATATATTTTCATGACTACATCCTGTCGTGCTCCGGTCATCAGTTCATTGAATCGCATTTGAATGGGATGTTGAAATCCGAAATAAACACCGGGAACATTTTCTTCCAGAACCGCCTGCATTTTTTCAATGATCTCTTGTTTGGATGAGGCACTTACCCATTCGGATTTATCTTTCATGATGATCATTAAATCGGCAGCTTCAATCGGCATAGGATCTGTTGGGATTTCTGCTGCTCCAATTTTTCCAATCACCATTTCAACTTCTGGAAAATTTTTAAGAATAGCTTTTTGTCCTTTAAGTGTAGCATCAACAGTCTGGGAAAGACTGGCTCCGGTCAAGAGTCTTGTCTCAACAGCAAAATCACCTTCGTCTAGTTCGGGGAGAAATTCACCTCCCAATTGTTGAAAAACAAAAATACTGGCAATAAACAGTGTAAAGGCAGCACCAACTACCATCCTCCTTCGGTTGATTGCCCACAGGATAGTGGGCTTGTAAAGTTTGTGAAACCAGGAAATAATGGTATCGGAGAAATTTTTCTGGTGTGAATTTTTCTTGCTTAAAAATAAAGAGGAAGCAACGGGAACATAGGTCAAGGATAAGATAAAGGCTCCGAGGATAGCGAGCATTACCGTCTGGGCCATTGGTTTGAACATTTTTCCTTCAATCCCCACTAAAGACAAGAGCGGCAGATAAACAATAAGGATGATGATTTGACCAAAGGCTGCAGCACTCATCATTTTGCCCGAAGACGAAATTACCTGCCGATCCATTTCAGCTTGTGTTAAAGCACTTTTATTATTGACTTTGCTAAGTTGATGCAGCGTTGCTTCCACGATGATGACGGCCCCATCGACTATCAGCCCAAAATCGATTGCCCCCAAACTCATTAAGTTTCCGGAGACTCCAATGATATTCATGATGCTGATGGCAAATAGCATGGCGAGTGGAATGACCGATGCAACCACTAGTCCGGCCCGGAAATTTCCCAACAGCAAGACCAACACGAAAATCACAATAAGTGCGCCTTCTGCTAAATTGGTAGTTACGGTTTTAATGGCGTTGTTAACAAGTTTGGTTCGGTCGAGAAACGGTTCAATGACAACACCTTCCGGCAATGTTCTTTGAATCTGTTCAACGCGTTTTTTTACATCGCCAATTACCTGTGAAGAGTTTGCACCCTTTAACATCATGACAACGCCACCAACTGTTTCGCCTTCACCATTGCGCGTCATGGCACCATACCGAATAGCATGACCAAATTGAATTTCACCAACATGTTGAATAAGGATGGGTACCCCGGAAATGTTTTTTACTACAATTTTTCCAATGTCTTCTTTCGATTGGATCAGGCCTTCGCTCCGAATAAAAAAAGCATTTGGTTTTTTATCAATATAGGCACCGCCAGTGTTCTGATTGTTTTTTTCGAGTGCTGTAAATACATCCTGAATGCTAACATTTAAACTTCGAAGTTTGTCCGGATCGAGTGCGATTTCATATTGTTTTAAGTGGCCTCCAAAACTACTTACATCGGCTACCCCTTTTGTTCCCAATAACTGTCTGCGTACAATCCAATCCTGAAAGGTCCTTAAATCGCTATTCGAATATTTTTTTTCAAAACCAGGTTTGGCGAAAATAACATATTGGTAAATCTCACCGAGTCCCGTAGTTACAGGAGCAAGTTCGGGTGTTCCAACCCCTTTTGGAATTAAATTTTTAGCTTCGGTCAACCGCTCACTTACCTGTTGTCGCGCCCAATAAACATCGATGTTATCTTCAAAAACAATCGTCACGAGCGACAAACCAAATCGTGAAAAAGACCTGATCTCGATAATCCCAGGGATCGAGGCCATCGTTTGTTCCACAGGGAAAGTAACCAACCGCTCGATGTCTTGAGCAGATTGCGAGGGTGCAGTTGTAATGATCAGCACCTGGTTGTTAGTGATGTCGGGCACTGCATCGATGGGCAATTGTGTGACAGAATACGAACCCCATACAATTAGTCCGGCTAAAAATAACCCGACAATGAGTTTATTCCTTATTGAGAATTGAATGATGTTGTTCAACATGAATTGATAATGGATAAATCTGCCAAACGGCAGCTTGGAGTAAGAAAAACTGAAAGAATAAGGTTAAGGAATAACCCTACACCCTAGGCGGTTGCCAAATGGAGAACGTAATGGTTTTTTCAGCAGGTTCTTTGTACAACGAAAAGCTGATCTCCAATTCTTTTATAGTATGGAAGTTGGTTTCAAAAGTTGAAATCGTGAACACGAAAAACCCAGTGTTCGCAGTATGATGATTGGTAAACGGGAGTTCATGATGACGTTCATGATCTTGTTCGTGATGGCCCGGATTCGTATAGTGTAATTTTAAAAATCCAAGAAAGTTAATGGTCGGATTCTCTGCCTTATGCTCTTTGTAGTGTTGAATGAGATCAGGAAGTTTTGTTAATTCTTTTACTTCCATTCCGGGAATCAGAATCTGCACCATTAATAAGGACGCGAGCGATATGGCCATGAAACCCTTCATGCACTAAAATTATGATTTAATATTGAACCAATGAAATTATTTGCGATTCGGTTACAGGTGTTGTTGAATAGTATTTTTCAACGTTTGAACGGAAACCCCGCCTGCCTGTTGCCAAACGATCTTTCCTGCCTTGAAAAGGATAAAAGTGGGCACGCCTTGAATTTTGTAAACCGATGCGGCTTTTTGATTTCGATCCACATCTACTTTCAAAACCTTTACTTTGCCTGCCATTTCCGAGGCGAGTTGGTCGATGAGGGGTGCCATCATTTTGCAAGGACCACACCAATCGGCATAGAAGTCTACCAACGTTGGGGTTTCGCTGTTGATGATCTCGTTAAATGATTTTTTTGCTTCCATTAACTTGTTTCCGATTACGCTACAAAGATACGAAAACAGAATGCGAGGAGTTGGTGACTTTCATCACAGTATGTTGCTTGCGTGGTTAATCCCGGGTCAGGTTGTTTTTTCCTGCCGCCCAATATAGTGTTGCTTTTTGCTTTTCATATTCTGACAAAAGCTTCACCAGTTTCTTTTGTGATTCCAGGTATTTTTCTTGTTGGATATTGATTTTAAAAAGATCGCTTTCCCCATTTTCGAGGTTTATCAATTCCGCTTGCAGAAGCAAAGCGTAGTTGTTAGTCATGTCGGATTGTTGTTCGATGATAGTAGCCGTATTGGTAATTTCATTGTACAATTGATTGATCTCGTTGATAATTTGTCGTTCTGTGAAGTTCCGTTCCAATCGAAGTGTCGATAGTTTTAATTTGGCTTGTGAAAGTCTTCCCCTTTCTTTTCGCAGAAGTATTGGAAAACTGAAGTCGAGTCCAAATTTGTAATTTTCACCAATACTAAAGGAAGAATTCCACTCAGGATCGAAAGGTTGGTTCAGCCAGGTATAGGATAGATTGAGTTCAGGTTTTAAAAATTCTACCGCTAACCTTCTATCGATTTCACCTTGTTCAATTCTTACCGATAACTTTCTTAATTCAGGATGGTTTACCTTGGCCCATTCCACCAATTCCAGAAGATCATTGTTATTGAGCACAAACTGGTTTGCATCAAGAATGGGTGCGTTGGTCGGATTTAATATGACAGGATTCCCGAGACTATCCCATAAATACGTGCTGATATGGATGGTGTAGTTGGATAACCCGAGAAATGCTTCTTGTCTTTCAATCAATCGTTGTTGTAAAATTATTTTAGCTTGTACGGTGTCGATGGCAGCCGCTTCGCCCATTGAAAAATTTACTTTTGTCCTGTTGAAAATTTCTGTTGCAATCCCAATCCCTTGTGTCATCAGGCGATATTGATAGTAGCTATTAAACCATTGCCAATAATCTTTTGTGGCATCCAATAGCAACTTGTTGATTTGTGTTACTTGCTCGGCTTCCGTGAAATCACTGAAGAGTAATGCTTTTTGTAATGTGGCCCTGCGCTCATCGGTAAAAAGCCCTTTGCCTATTGGAAGCGATAAACCGGCATAGAATTGTTGATAATCAAATTCATTGGAAATATACCGCTCGGGATTTAGATACTGACCCGAGTTTCGTTCAATCCCTATTTTAGGATCTACAGGAAAGTAGGTAGGCAACTTTAGTCCGCCATTTACAATGGTATAATACTCCGTATCATTGAAATCTTTTTTTTGGTAATTGAACTCAAGCGTGGGATCGAAATTGCCACGCGCCATCCGGATTTCTTGTTGTGCGAGGTCAGATAACAAATCTATTTGTTGCGCGATAGGATGGTTTTTGGAAATGACCTGATAATACGATTCCAGCGTAAAGGGTTGGCTATTTTTATCGAGTAAAAACAACGAGTCCATCTGCGCAACAGCCGCGATCGGAAGAAAGAGTACGAAAATGAAAAGACTATTGATCCTTTTCATCGCCCATATTCTTTTCAAGTATTTGATCTAATGGCTCTTCATAAAGACTAGGAGGGAAGCCATTGAGTTGGCGCCATAGTTCATACCACAGCGGAACATCATTGAGCATTACCCAACCTTTAATCCCAGATCCAACACGAAGTTGTTTGGGCCATGGTTCATTGGGATCAGGAGTAACCAAAATCCTGAACTCACCCGGTTTTGAATTTACAAAGTCAATGACTTCCACGATACCCCCAAAAGTTCCTACAGAAACACTTGGCCAACCTGAAAACTGCAAGGCAGGCCATCCATCAAATTCAATGCGTGCTTTTCTGCCTTTTGCAATAAGGGGAACATCCATTGCCCTGATATACATTTCTACTGCCATGTCTGATTCCGTCCGGGGCATGATGGTACAAACAGCTTCTCCTTCTTTTATCGTTTCCCCGAGACCCGCTTTGATTGCTTTCACCACGGTGCCATCTTGTGGTGCTAAGATTTGGTACTGATCATTTCGGATTTCCATATTGCTGAACTCGTTCCGTAATTTTGAGAGTTCTGCTTGCGATTCATATATTTCTGAACGGGTTGCACTTTTATCAGATTCTGCCTTACTGATTTTCTCTAAATACTCAGCCCGAATCCGATCCAATTCAATTTTTGAATTGAGGTAATCGGCTTGTGCTCCTTGAAATTTATATTCAAACTCCTGATATTTTGTAAGCGGGATGTTTCCTGCTTCGTAAAGTTTTTTGTTTCGGTTAAATTGGTTTTCAGCATTTTCAAACCGTACTTTTTCGGCATCTAAATTTGCCCTTGCCTGGCTAAGTTTGTTTTCCATTACTTGATCAAGTGCTTCGATTTGATTCGTGAGTGCCTTAACCTTTCCGTCTTTAGCAATCAAACTACTTTCTTTGGCGTCTATTTGTTCTTTTATCCTGCTCAACAATGCAGGGTCAAGAAATTTTTCTTTCACCTCCGTAAGCGTGATGATGGTATCACCTTTTTTTATGGTCGTGCCTTCTTGAACATGCCATTTCTTTATCCGTCCCGCTATGATGGTTTCAACGGTTTGTGGGCGATTGGCAGGATTGAAGGCTGTGACTTTTCCATTTCCACGAATGTTTTGTTGCCACGGAACAAAAAGAAAAATAAAAAAGACCAAAAAGATTCCGAACAAAATTTTTGCTAAAAGCCTTGCCGGATTTGGCGACTTGAGCGAGCGCAGTGCGTAAAGTTTTTCCTGCTCTACAATTTTTGCGATGGATTGTTTTGATAAATTCAGCATGCCCTAGTCCAAATAATTATCAATCCGTCCAGCCTTCATCAATTCATCGAATCTTCCAGTAACCTCAATTTTCCCATCATTCAAAACGATTACCCTGTCACATGATGCCATGATCAGGGGATCGTTTGAAACCGCAATGAGTGTCCAATGGTTGCCTTTATTCACCAGGGACTTGATGAGTTCCACTTTTGCGTCACGCTTTACATCTTGAAAGTAATCGTTCAGGATAACGAGTTCTGGATTTTTTGCTAAACATCGTGCGAGAATAAGTTGGTGGATTTGTGTGCTTGAAAAATTCTTTCCACCCGATGTCAAATGTGTATTCAAGCCCTGAGGCAAGGCATTTACCGTATCCGATAGTCCAACTATTTCAAGTGCCTTAATTGCATCTTCAATATTCTCCTCGGGTTTTCCCACCGTGATGTTTTCAAGAATGGTTCCGTCAAAGATATCCTCTTGTGAAATATTCTTCCCGATGCGATCACGTAAGTGGATAAGGTCCAAATCACGGATTGAGTAATTGTTTACCGTAAGGCTTCCCTGAAAGTCTTCATAGATCCCAGCAATAAGATTCATGAGGGTGGTCTTTCCGGAGTTGCTCGGTCCGCTAATGCAAACATTTTCTCCCGGTTTTATCTCAAATGAAATTCCTGAAAGCGTGGGTTTCAATTTTTGAGGGTATTGGTAAAAAAGGTTTTTCGCCTGGATGGCATACCCCGTTTGGTGATATTTTTTTGGAAAATCAATGCCCCCAGATCTTTCCAAAGGCAGGTCAGTAACATGTGAAACTTTATCTACCGCAGTTAGTAAATCATAGACAACGTCCAGGTACAGCACTATTTTTTCTACCGAATTAAGAATGAGAATGATGATTACTTCAGAAGCAACAAACTGGCCCAGGGTAATTTGGCGATCTACTACCAACATAGTTCCTACAATGAGAAGTCCACCCGTAATAATCGTTTTAAAAATAACCACAAAAGAGAATTGTGAAATCAAAACCCCGAAATGCGTTTTCCGGTATTTTAAATAGTTGTTCACATTATAATCCGTTTTGCGTATGGGCAGGTCAGTAACCCCGGCAAGTTTAAATGAGTTTAAAGCCCTCGCCAATTCTTCCAGCCAATGAACCACTTTATATTTATACTTTGATTCTTGTATTGAGGAGTGTAAACCTTTCGGTATGGTAAAGTAAAAAATTATAAATAAGATCAAGACCATTCCGATACTAAAGAAAACAAAAAACGGATGGTAAAGGGACAAGAGGAGCAGCCCGAAAAAAATCTGCATAATTCCCGAGGCAAGATCTATCAAAAGTTTAGGCAAGCCTTTCTGAATAGTAATGACATCAAAAAAACGATTTACCAATTCGGGGGCGTAGTTCTCAAGAATGGCTTCGGCTTTAAGACGGGGAATGCGAAAAGCAAACTCGAAAGATGCTTTGGTAAATATTTTTCGTTGAATATGTTCAACCATAGAAAACTGAACAATCTGCAACCCTCCTCCAATCAACACGCCAACAATTACAATGGCTATTAAAACATAAACGGAACTAAAAAACACACCTCCCGAAATCAGTTCAACGGTAGTTTGAATACCGAGTGGCAAAACTAGGCTAATCACCCCAATGACCAGTGAGTAGAATAGAATGTAAAGAATTTCTTTTTTTTCAGTTTTAAGCAGTCGGAAAAGCCGCGTGGCAGGACTTAATGGTTCGCCACTCTCGTCTGTTTGTTCATAATCGCTTACCAGGCTATTGTATGGCGAGATAACAAAAAATATTATCTCATTGCTTTTATTGGTGAACCAGTCGGCATCGCGACCATCAAATTCTTTATCAACATGTTCATTTTCATTTATCCAGGTTTCTACCCTTTTGTTTCGATTGGCAGGATGGATGATTACCGGTACCAATTCCTCATTGACTTTACGGAATGCCAAAAAATGGCCCTCATCATTTTTAATAAACTCGATGAATTCCACAGGGGACAAATGATACTCAAGGAAGAGCAATTTGATTTTTGCACCAGTCTCAATCAAATCACTTTTGAACTCTTTGAATTCTGAAGGTGCGTATTCCCGGTTATTGATTAAAATAGAGTGAAGTGCTTCGGCATCGAAATCATGCTGAAGGAACAAACCTGATTCCCTTAGAATGCGGCTAATGTGTTTGTTCGTCATGATAGAAAATCCTCAAAGGCCAAATTACTACTGACTAACAGGAAAGCCAAAAAAATGTTTGTGCTGGGGTAAAATTTTGGGAAATTCAACTCCGATCAAACTCAACAATAAAAGCATCCGGGAATTTAGCGATCAGTTCGGCTTTGAATTGATCAGCTTTTGATCGGTTGGGGAATTGCCCAATTATTAACCCGTAATACTTTACACCGTTTATGATTTTCACCTGAACCGTGATTTCTTTTTTATAGGATTTCTTTAGATTTTCCGAAAGCCGCATCAGGTTCACCAATTCCTGATACGTTCCTATTTGTACACCAAACCCTTTTGGGTTTAATCTTGAAATTTCAAATTCGTAATATTCTTTTTCGTCCACAGTTACATGGTCGATGGATCGGATGGGTTGGCTGGTTTTTCCATCACCTGCATCAATCACTTCAATCTGAACTTCGGTGATCCCCTTGTTGATAAAACCAAGTTGTTCGGCAGCGGATTTGGAAAGGTCAATAATGCGGCCATCCACATAGGGTCCCCGATCATTGATTACCACTTCCACAGTTTTGCTATTTTCGATGTTCGTCACTTTTACTTTGGTACCGAATGGCAATGTTTTATGCGCTGCGGTTAATTTGTTGTGTTTGTACTTTTCGCCACTGGCGGTAGGGGCATTTTCAAATTTGTCGGCATAAAAAGAAGCTTTTCCCGATTGGATTTGGCCGAACCCAACTAAAAATGAAAAATTTAAAATAAAGGCAAACAGTAGTTTTCTCATAGTTGCAAATGGTTTGGTCCAAAGTTAACCTGTTTTTTAATACGGATTTGTATCCCCGTCCTTGTGTTGTGGTAATTTAACGTTAGCTTTGCCCGGCAAATAATAGATCGTAATTTATTTGCCATGGCCACTTCAAATTCCAAGTTCCTTTTCGAAGCACTCACCTATGACGATGTGCTTTTAGTGCCCTCCTACTCAGACATTCTGCCGCGAGACACCAACACTTCCAGTTTCTTAACCCCCAAAATCACGCTCAATACGCCTATTGTTTCCGCAGCAATGGATACCGTAACGGATGCAAACCTTGCCATTGCCATGGCATTGGAGGGTGGCTTGGGTTTTATTCATAAGAATATGAAGATCGCGCAACAAGCAGAGCAAGTGCGAAAAGTAAAACGCTCGCAAAGCGGGTTGATACTTGACCCCATTACGCTGCTGATCAACTCCACCGTTCGCGATGCAGAAAATATTATGCGTGAGTTTAGGATCGGTGGCATCCCGATTATTGATGACAGCGGCAAGTTGATTGGGATCATCACCAATCGTGACCTTCGGTTTCAAAAAGACCTCAACCTTTCGATAGATAAGATCATGACAAAGGAAAACCTGATCACCGCACCGGAAGGCATCACACTGGATCAAGCCGAAAAAATCCTTAAAAAATATAAAATTGAAAAACTCCCGATCGTGAGCAAGAAAGGAAAGCTTACCGGGCTCATTACCTTTCGGGATATTCAAAAGAAAAAGAACAAGCCCAATGCCTGTCAGGATGAGTTTGGAAGGTTGCGTGTTGGCGCGGCCGTTGGCGTAACCGCAGATGTATTGGAGCGCATAGAAGCCCTTGTGAAGGCGGGTGTGGATGTAATTAGCATTGATACAGCGCACGGCCATTCCAAAGGGGTGTTGGATTCTGTAAAGAAGGTGAAAAAGAAATTCCCTAAAGTGGAATTGGTGGTGGGAAACGTGGCCACCGGAGAAGGCGCAAAAGCATTGGCGAAAGCTGGCGCAGACGCAATAAAAGTAGGCGTGGGCCCCGGAAGTATTTGTACTACCCGCATTATTGCAGGGGTCGGACTTCCGCAATTGTCAGCGGTGTATGAGGCTGCCAAAGCATTGAAAGGAAGTACTGTAAAAGTGATTGCTGATGGAGGCATTCGCTTCTCGGGGGATATTGTAAAAGCAATTGCCGCTGGGGCGGATAGTGTAATGGTAGGATCGCTATTGGCAGGAACCGATGAAGCACCCGGTGAAATGATCATTTATGAAGGACGGAAATTCAAATCCTATCGGGGAATGGGATCGCTGGAGGCGATGGAAAGCGGATCCAAAGACCGCTATTTTCAGGATGTGGAGGATGATATCAAAAAACTTGTGCCGGAAGGAATTTCAGGACGTGTGCCGTACAAAGGACTTGTTTCTGAAGTGTTGTACCAATTGGTGGGTGGCTTACGTGCCGGTATGGGCTATTGCGGGGCAAAGGATCTTGCCGGGCTTAAGAAGGCGAAATTCGTAAAGATTACCGCAGCAGGGTTTCATGAAAGCCATCCGCATGACGTAACCATTACCCGCGAGGCACCGAATTATAGTAGAAAGTAGCATTTTTTATTCCCCCGGAAGGGGTAGTTGAAGAGTAGTGTAAGCAAAGGGAATTGATAGATAGAAGCCCATTTCCTATTATTGTAGGCCAATCTTTGTGGATTGGCTTCTTTTTTTATTCAAAAGGGGCTTTTTAGACCGAATGAGGACAAAGGCTATTATTCGTTTTCTTTTCTTTCTGGGTGTTGTCACCTGGCTTGCCTTTGTATTCACGGATATTTCGATAGTTTTTAGCGCCAACAGTGATGTACCTCCTGACATTCCGGTGTGGCTTCCGCGGGTGTTCCTTTCCTTGTTCATCCTCTCCTTGTTTTATTATTATAAATACAAGATTGAACGTGATGATATCCTGAATTTTGTAGACCTGCTTTGGCGTGTATTTGCCACCGGCTTGGTGGCCACGGTGATTTCTTTGGTCTTACGCCTCATTGAAACGTTATTGGGAGACACGGTTCTCACTACCAACATTGTTTTCATTGACCTAATCTATCTGATCAACCTTCCCCTCATGATCAGTTTTTTACTGATGGCGTTTCCTGCATGGAAGCGTTTGATCACCTACCACAAATCAAAGTGGTTGGTGCGGTTGTGGAATATTTTTGAATATGGGTTGTTGGCCACACTCCTTTACAAAACATTTGGTTTTGAAAATGTGGAATGGGTAAACTCCACACTGCTCGCTTTCTTTGTTGTTGTCGGGCTGATCCTGTCAGGCAATATGAAATGGGTTGCCTATCTCAATTTTCGACAGAAGTGGACCAGTTTGCTGTTGTTGCTGCTCACAGTTTTTTATCTTTTGTACGGCTTTTATACCAACACGGTTTTAGCGGAAACGATTGGAAAAGGATTGGGTGAAGCGAGTCCGTTTTTCTCTGATTTCAGAGGAAACACATTTATCCTTTCGTTAATGGTATTTGTCACCCTCTATAGCATTTTCAGTTTTCTGGTAATTCTATTTAACCTGCCAACTACTTCTGTTTTTGAGCAGAAGCTCGAAGAAGTGGTCAACTTTCAGCGCATTAGCCAGTCGATACAGACAGAGCAAAATGAAGAAAGCGTTTATAATATTTTGCTTGAGACTTCTGTTAGCACCGTGTTTGCAGATGCAGCCTGGCTGGAATTAAAGAACACCGGTGTCAATAAAATATTCACGTATAAAATTTCAGATCAGGAAGCAGCCGATATTGTTCGGCATTTAAACAACAATAAAGTGAAAGGTATTCTGGATCAGAATACAGACCGCACAAAAAACCTTTCCAAACATTTAAGTCAACTGAAGGGGTCACGCTTTCGCTCGATTTTGTCGTTTCCTATTTATGTAAAAGGGCAAGACATTGGATCGCTGGCGTTGCTAAAAGAATTGCCGGAAGGGTTTAATAAAGAGATGACCAAAATCGTGGCCACGTTTGCCAACCAGGCGGGTATCTCTATTGAGAATTTCAGGTTGCTCGAAGAAGCCCTTCAAAATGAGCGGTATAAGGAAGAATTAAAAATCGCAAAAACCGTTCAGAAAAGTTTGTTGCCGAATGTGCTGGAAAGTGATGAGCGTTTCGACATAGCCGCATTTTCAGAATCAGCAGATGAGGTAGGTGGTGATTATTACGATACCCTTCGGTTAAGCAATTGTGCCATCTCCCTGATCATTGCAGATGTTTCTGGAAAAGGAACGACCGCAGCGTTCCACATGTCGCAGATGAAAGGGATTTTTCACAGCCTGGCACAACAAGCCATAGCGCCAACTGATTTTATGAACCGCGCCAACCAGGCGTTGATTGGTTGCCTCGAGCGTGGCTCTTTTATTTCAGCAGCATTTTTTGTGATTGATACCACTGCGCACAAAGTGGTGTATTCGCGTGCAGGCCATTGTCCTATTTTAGTGTACAAAGCGAGCACAGGCGAAATCGCTTATTTAAAGGATAAAGGGGTGGCCCTTGGCATGGTGCGCAACAATTATTGCAATTACATTGAGTCTAAGGAATTCAGCTTCGAAAAAGATGATGTGATTGTTTTGTATACCGATGGAATCAACGAAGCCAAAAATCCAAAAGGCGAAGAATTTGGTTATGATCGCTTGCGTGATGTTATAGAGGAGGCTATTTCAAAGCCACCAAAAGAAATCCAGGAGCACCTCATCCAACATTTGTATGAATTTACCGGAACAGAGAATATTGACGATGATTACACAACCATGATTGTGAAATTTAAATAATAAACATTCAATGAAACTAGCCGTTTAAGAACATGATCGATATAAAAAGAATCCAGGAAGACAAAGCTGACGTATTAATCCTAATCGGGGAAATTGATGCCAGTTCCTCTATTGAGCTCGATTTGACAATTGCGAAAAGCGTGGGCGAAGGGTACACTAAAATTCTGGTGGATTGTAACTCATTGGAATATATTTCATCTGCCGGCCTTGGTGTTTTTATGTCGTACATCGAAGAATTTAATGAAAAGGATATTAAGATGGTGCTGTTTGGAATGAATGAGCGGGTGGCAAATACCTTTGAAATTTTAGGGCTGGATCAACTGCTCGCTATTGAGGCGGACAAGGAACAGGCAAAAAAAGTGATTTCGTGAAATAGTCAAACATTATTTAATCAAAAGGCTATTATTGAATTGGTTCCTTGGTGATCCGAAAAAATGAAATTGACGCATGAAGTATAAGTATAAAGTAGGATGTAGTATCGATAACTTAAAAGGGATCCGTGAGTTTGTACGGGAATCACTTAAGGGTTATCCGATCAGTGAAGTGATGGTGGGGGAGATTGTACTTGCCTTGGATGAGATGTGTTCCAATCTCATGATCCATGCACATCATTGCAATCCGGATGATTTGTTTGAGTTGATTGTGGATACCGACAAAAAAAGTGTGCTCGTTTTTAAAATTGTTGATGACGGAAATACGTTTGATATCAATCGTTTTCACGAACCCGATCTCGATCGGATCATCCATCAAAAACGAAAAGGGGGGTTGGGTATCCGATTGGTTAAAACTATTATGGATACGGTTGACTATACGAACCAATCCGGAAAAAACGTTTGTATCCTTACAAAGAAGATCCCTGCTGAACAATAATTCTTAGCTACCGTCATGACCAGAAGTATTCTATTCGTATTACTTATTGTTTTTTCATTTTCCGCTTTCGCACAACGATCCAAAAAAAATGTTCGTGGAAAGATTGTTGAAAGCCCTGCTTTGTTTTCAATACAAAACCAGGTGGTGACAGCCGATGAGTTTGTTTATTTATATAAAAAAAACCATCCTTCCGCTGCGGACCATACACCCGAAAAAATCCAGGAGTATTTTGATCTCTATGTAAAATTTAAGTTGAAAGTAACGGAAGCAAAAGACCGCGGTATGGATACCACTGCTGCTTTCAAAAAAGAGTTTAACTCCTATAAAGATGAATTGCGCAAGCCTTATTTGCCCGATAACAAAATCATCGACAGCCTGGTACGGTTAACATACGCGCGGTTGCAATTTGAACTGGAAGCTTCGCACATCCTGATTGGTGTGAAAGAGGATGCGGCCGCGGCAGACACATTGGTTGCCTTTAACAAATGCATGGAGGTAAAAGAACGGGCAAAAAATGGAGAAGATTTTGGTAAGCTGGCCGAACAGTTCTCAGAAGATCCATCTGCAAAACAGAATCAAGGGTCACTTGGCTATTTCACTGCGCTGCAAATGGTATATCCTTTCGAGTCTGCTGCCTACCAGGCCAACGTTGGCGAGGTAGTGGGTCCGGTGCGCACACAATTTGGATATCATTTGATCAAAGTTTTTGATAAACGCCCGAGCAGTGGAGAGGTTGAAGTTTCCCACATCATGTTACGCGTTGCCGGTGGCAAGGATGATGCGGTGCGCGACCAGATTTTTAAAATTCGCGAGCAAGCAATAGCCGGTGTTGCGTGGGATGAGCTGTGCAAACAATTTTCAGAAGATCCCGGATCGAAAGATGCGGGCGGTCTGATTCGTCCTTTTGGACTCAGGGGCATGGCTTCCGTTCCTGAATTTGAAGAAGCTGCATTCGCACTAAAAAACATTGGGGACATTTCAGATCCATTCAAAACCGCATACGGTTGGCATATTGTCCGGCTGGAAAGAAAAATTCCTTTGCCTTCTTTTGAAGCGTTGGAGTCTTCTTTAAAAGGCAGGGTGTCGAGGGATCAACGCGTGCAAGTTTCGAGGCAGCAACTTTTTGAGAAGTTGAAAAAGCAATATCGTTTCACCGAAAATCTGAAAACAAAAGCAGCAATCCTTGAGCGTTTAAAAGATAAAGGTGATGAAACTGAAATAGCCAACGATCCACTCTTTGATTTAAATGGAGTGTCGTACAAAGCACAAGATTTCATGGCTTTTATAAAGAAGGGAAATCCGACTTCAGCAAAAACAAATGGGGAAAAATTATACGATGCGTATGTTCAGGAGTCCATCATGCAGTTGGAAGAAAACCGCATTCTTGCCCAACACCCAGAGTATGCCATGTTGTTAAAAGAGTATTACGAAGGCATTTTGCTTTTCGAGATTATGGAAAAGGAAGTGTGGAACAAGGCTTCTGAGGATTCCGTTGGTTTATCCACATTCTTTGCGGCAAACGCCAATCAGTACCAGGCGGGCGAACGTGCCAAGATGAATTTATATTCTAGTCAGAAATCTGATTTTTCAGCAACGCTGATAGGTTTGATACAACAAGGGGATTCGGTCAAAATCCAGGACCATATCACCAAAAATGGTATCCGAAAAGAACAGGGTCTATTTCAAAAAGAGGACAGGCCAATTTTAACATCTATAAAGTGGGCGAAAGGGCTTCAAACAGCGGATAACAATGGAATGTATTACCTTGCGGAAATTTTGGATATACTTCCTCCCGGCCCGATGACGTTGGAAGAGGCAAAGGTTAGTGTATTGACGGATTATCAGGAATATCTGGAGAAAATCTGGATCGATACCCTAAAATCAAAATACCCCATTGAGATTAATGAAAAGGGAAAAAAGTACGCATTTGAACAGTTACAGAAATAGCCTGATTTGGGGGTTGTTTTTGATTTGGGGGTTGTTTTTGGTAGTGGGCTTGGTGGGCTGCAAACTCAACAACCAACCTGAGCAAACGACAGCCCGTAAACCCATTGCCCGTGTAAACAATACGTATTTGTACCAGGATGAATTATCGGGGATTGTCACTTCCGGAATCCTGGCCAGCGATAGTATTTCGCGTGTGGAGGCCTATATCAATGGCTGGATCAAGAAGCAGTTGCTCATACAGGAAGCTTCCCGAAAAATTGATTTCAACGAAGCAGCGATTGAACGAAAAATCCTTGATTATCGCTATAGCTTAATTGCGTACGAATACCAGTCACATTATATCAAACAAAATTTAGATACGGCCGTCAGTAATGCTGAGATAGAAGCCTATTATAAAGAGAATGTTGATAATTTTATTCTCAAGCAAAATATTGTGCGGGCTACTTTTATAAAAGTGCCGAAGAGTGCACCAAAGACCAACAAGATTAAAGACCTGATATTTTCCAAACGCGAAAAGGATGTTGCAGAACTAAAATCATACTGCTTGAGTTTTTCAGCTGCTTACCATTTGTCTGATTCCACCTGGATGGTGTTCGATGAGTTGGTACGGAATTCACCGCTTGCGGAAATCCCAAATAAAATCCAGTTTCTTAAGGCAAATCCTTATTATGAAACATCTGTTGATGAGTATCTTTACTTTTTCCGTGTGTTGGAATATAGGATTTCTGATAATGTTTCACCTTTGGAGTTTGTGAGAGACGACATCCGGAACATTATCTTAAATAAACGTAAGGTGGAGTTGGCAAGACAGTTGGAGGATGAAGTGTATAATGATGCATTGGGCAAAAAAGAGTTTCAAATTTATAATGAGTAGATATACTGTGAAGTTTTTTGGATTGAAAAGAGCAGGAAAAATACCTGTGGTATTGCTGTTCGTACTGAGCGCAATTTCATTTGCCCAGGCCCAAAGTGAAGGGGGTGAAGAAGGGTTTGTGGTAGACGAGATTATCGCCAAGGTCGATAATTACATCGTGTTAAAGTCAGAACTTGATCGTGCCTATCAAGACTATCTGGCCAATGGTGGTAGTCCTTCAGAAGAAGCACGTTGCCAATACCTGGGTTTGTTGATCAGAAACAAGTTGATGATGGCAAAAGCAGAAATTGACTCAGTGATTGTGCTGGATGCTGAGGTGGACTTGAATACCTCCAATCGTATGGACATGATTTTAGCGCAGTCTGGAAAGACAGCCGAGGAGATGGAGCAGATTTATGGAAAGTCGATGGAGCAAATCCAGTCCGAGCTTCGTGATCAGATCCGTGAGCAAATGATTATCCGGGAAATGGAATCAACGATTTCTCAAGACATTACCGTTACGCCTGCGGAAGTGAAAAGATTTTTCAATAAAATACCAAAAGATTCGCTGCCGTTTTTTTCTGCCGAAGTGGAGGTAGCGCAAATTGTACGCAAGGCCAAAGTGAATGATGCGCAAAAAGAAGAAACGCGCTTGAAACTAGCGGAGATACGAAACCGGATTTTGTCCGGTGAATCGTTTGCTGAATTAGCAAGAGAATATTCAGATGATCCATCCGCGCAGTATAATGCAGGAGAAATGGGCTGGTCGGCACGGGGAAGAATGGTGCCGGAGTTTGAAGCAATGGCGTTTAAACTAAAACCGGGTGAACTGTCGATGCCGTTTGAAACAGCTTTTGGTTTTCATATCATGCAATTGATTGAGCGTAGGGGAAATGAATTTAATTCCAGACATATTTTAATGTCGCCTTCACCCTCTGATAGTGATCTGAAAGATGCTGCCCGATATTTAGACAGTTTAAAGACTTTGGTTGTGGAAGAAAAAATGTCTTTTGAGAAATTAGCAAAAGAGTATTCAGATGATCCGGAAACAAAAGGCAATGGTGGGTTTTTTACAGATGTAAATGGATCGATGAAAATTGCTGTTGACGAACTTGACCCGGTTATCTTTTTCAAATTGGATTCCATGAAAGTAGGGGAAATATCACAACCCATGACATATCGAACCGATGATCAAAAAAGCGCAGTTCGGATAATTTTTTATAAATCAAGAATGCGGGCACATGAAGCTTCATTGAAAGATGATTGGCAACGTATTTATAGTGCAGCGCTGAATGAGAAAAAAGACAAGGCCCTTCAAAAATGGTTTACGGGAGCAAGGGAAGACGTATTTATTAATATTGATGCCACGTATGATTATTGTGGGATACTAGACCAGTAAGTAACGCATGACAAAATTTGAATCGGATGTGGATGCCGCCAATGCAATGGCGGAATCTTTTAAGAAACTAAGAACGGAAATTTCGAAAGTAGTGATCGGGCAGGACGATGTAGTGCGTCTTGTGCTTACCGGTATTTTTTGTCATGGCCACTCGTTGCTGATCGGTGTACCGGGCCTTGCTAAAACCTTGTTGGTGCAGACGATTTCAAGAGTGTTGGACCTGGATTTTAAACGCATCCAGTTTACTCCGGATTTAATGCCTTCTGATATCATTGGGGCAGAAACGATGGACAAAGAGCGCAATTTCAAATTTGTGAAAGGGCCCATCTTTGCGAATATTATTTTGGCCGATGAGATTAACCGAACACCACCGAAGACACAGGCAGCACTGTTGGAGTCCATGCAGGAAAATGCGGTGACCATCGCGGGTGAAAACCACAAATTGCCGCAACCGTTTTTTGTATTGGCTACACAAAACCCTATTGAGCAAGAAGGAACCTATCCATTGCCCGAAGCGCAGTTGGATCGCTTCATGTTTAATATCTCACTTACTTATCCTTCCTTAGCGGATGAAGTGAATGTCGTGAAGGCAACAACTTCAGATGCTCGCGTTGAAGTAAACAAAGTATTGAGTGGTGCTGACATCGAAGCTTTTCAATTGTTAGTCAGAAAAGTACCCACCCCGGATAATGTGGTGGAGTATGCCGTAAATCTTGCCAACAAAACACGACCAGGAATTGCCGGAAGTTCTGCATTGGCAACTGAATATTTAGAGTGGGGAGCAGGCCCTCGTGCTTCGCAGTATTTGGTATTAGGTGCAAAATGCAATGCATTGTTGAACGGAAAATACTCGCCTGATATTGAAGATGTGCAAGCAATCGCAAAACCTGTTCTTCGTCATCGTATCGTCCGCAATTTTAAAGCAGAAGCAGAAGGAATTAGTGTGGATGATTTGATTGAGCAGTTGATGAGGGAATGAGATACTAGATACTGGTAGCTAGATTCTAGTGGACACCTATCTACTAGTGACTAGAAACCAGTGACCAACAACCACCAACTAAATCACATCATCCGTAATGACCACCTCTCCGCCATCCACAATAGTTTCATACTGAAGCAAAGGTCTCCAGGCAGGGCCACCGGTTGGGAAGCCATCAGCCAATCCAAACATCGAAGCACAACAAGGGTCGTGCATAAACAATCCTGAAGAATGGACTTCTACTGTGGCACACGCACTCGCGGGTTGAAAGGAACATGTTCTTTCGTAAGCCAAAAAGGTTGTTGCGTTAAATCGATAGAGAATAATACCACGAACCCCTGCATTTTGATCATTGATGTATTTATAACCGCCATCAATTTGCAGACTTGCGTTAGCAGGCAAACTTAAATTGACAATTATATCGGGAAATTGTTGAACAGGAATGGGATCATCAAAGCGATCTCCTGAGCAACTTGCAATCAGTGGTAATAACAACAAACAAAAAATATTTTTTTTATAGATCATATTTATAAAACCCCCGCCCGCTTTTTCTTCCATGATGCCCTGCGTCTACTTTTTGTTGCTGGATTCTGCTGGGCCTGAATTTACCGTCCTGATGAAAAGCATTGTACATCGAACTGGTAACAGAAAAATTAGTATCAACGCCAATTAAATCCATTAATTCAAATGGCCCCATCTTAAATCCCGATGCCCGCATCAACTTATCAATGGTGGAAACATCCGTTACATTTTCTTCCAGGATTTTTAATGACTCAACATAAAAATGCCGCGCCACCCGATTAACGATAAATCCGGGAGAATCTTTCGCGATCACTCCTGTTTTTTTGATCTTCTTTACAAACTCTTTTAAGAGGTCAATAATCAAAGGATCAGTAGCTACTCCCGAAATGATCTCCACCAATTTCATGATGGGAGCAGGATTGAAAAAATGAAGTCCGGCTAATCGTTCCGGGTTTTTTAATCCCGCTGCAATTTGTGTAATCGAAATGGAGGAAGTGTTGGTGGTAAAAACCGTTTCTTCCGAATTTACTTTTTCGAGTTCCGAAAAAATCTGAAGCTTTACATCCAGTCGCTCAACAGCCGCTTCAACAATGATATCTGCCTGGACACGTTCAATGGAATTGGTAAGGCCAATCCGTTTGATTGCTTCTTCCTTTTCTTCTTTTGAAAGTTTCCCTTTCTCTACTGCTTTCGTAAAACTTTTTTCTAAGCGTTGATATGCTTTCTCGGTAATTGCCGGTTCGATATCGTAAAGGACAACTGCGTATCCTGCAGTAGAGCAGACCTGGGCAATGCCTTGTCCCATGGTGCCTGCACCAACGATTCCAATTTTTTTGATTGCTTCAAGCTTAATCATAAAACGGACTGGAATTGCTTTAAGAAACGAATATCATTTTCAGAAAATAACCGAAGGTCGTTGATTTGGTACCGCAACATCGCCACACGTTCGATGCCCATTCCAAATGCAAAGCCTGTGTATTCTTCGGGATCAATGCCGCAATTTATAAGCACATTGGGATGCACCATTCCTGATCCCGCTATTTCCACCCAACCAGAATATTTACAAACGTTGCAGCCTTTGCCTTTACAGATCAAACACGTGATGTCAATTTCAGCGCTTGGTTCTGTAAAAGGAAAATAAGATGGACGGAAACGAATTTGAATATCCTTGCCGAACATTTCTTTGGCAAAGTGATAAAGTGTTTGTTTTAAGTCGGCAAAGCCCACGTTTTTATCAACATACAATCCTTCTACCTGATGGAAGAAACAATGTGCGCGTGCGGAGATGGCCTCATTGCGGTAAACACGTCCGGGCATGATGGCACGAAAGGGAGGTTTGCCATTTCGCATCAACCGGGTTTGAACATTGGAGGTGTGCGTGCGCAACAACATATCATATTCAACGCCTTTTTCTTTGTCAGCCCGTTCAACAAAAAACGTATCCTGCATTTCGCGCGCAGGATGATTTTCAGGAAAGTTGAGCGCAGTGAAATTATGCCAGTCGTCTTCTATCTCCGGGCCGTCTTCAACATTGAAACCAAGGCGCTCGAAAATTTCGATGATGCGATAACGTGTTAATGTGAGTGGATGTAAGTTTCCTACTTTGTCAGGAATGGGGGGGAGCGTGAGATCGATATCCGCAGCTTGTGAAGATGAACTTGACGACAACTTTTCGTTGAGCTCCGCAAATTTTTCTTCTGCTGCTTTCTTCAATTCATTAAGGGTTTTTCCAAGCGCCCTTTTTTCCTCAACCGAAGCTTTTTTCAGTGAATCAAAAAGTTCGTTTACTACTCCTTTTTTACTGATAAACCTCATCCGGAATTTTTCAACTTCTTCTTTCCCTGCGGATGAGAATGACTTGATTTCGTTTAGCAGTTCTTTGACTTTATTGTCCATGTACAGTATTTCAATCACACAAATTTACAATTTCTTCCGGAAGTGTTGTCAGAAAGGTAAGCAGTATAGAACCTGCAAGCTGCTTTTCTTTGCCTTGGGGAGGTAGGTTGTTGCGAAGCGAAAAGCCTATGCCCGATCAGTTTTTTTTTCTTTGGCAGAGATCCTTTTCCGCACAAAGAAATCCAGGCTTAAGCTGAAAATGAAAGAAATGATAATGAGGGCGGGAAAAAGGACAATATCCCCAAGCGGGTTAAGCATCACTACACTTATAGTTAGCAATAATTGTAATCCCCCCAACGCCAGACACGTTTGCCGATGTGTCAATCCAAGTCGCACCATTGTATGGTGGATGTGACTTTTGTCGGGGCTCATGGGTGATTTTCCTTTTGAAAGGCGGATGATGATGATGCGTGAGGTATCCAGTAGCGGAATGTAAATAAAACTCAACGCGGAGGTCAGAGGTGCCATCAACCTGAATGGTGTATCCACAGGCAATTGGTTGTTGAAGTTTAAAACATGAACAGTTAAAATGGAAAGCATCATACCAATAACCAGCGCGCCTGTATCGCCCATAAAAACCTGCGAGGGATGCCAATTAAAGCTGAGAAAAGCCAGGACGCTTCCAAGCATTGCAAACGCGAGAATAGCATAATTTTGATTGCCTACCAGCAGCATCCAACTCCCCAGCATGAGCAATGAAATAGAAGAAACCGTTCCTGCCAGTCCGTCAATCCCGTCAATAAGATTGAAAGAATTGGTAATGATAATCATGGTGAAAATAGTTACGGCATAACTGACTGTAACAGGGATTTCAAAAATGCCAAAAAGGCCGTGCAGGGAATCAAAACGAATATCAAGAAATACCACGGCAATCGTGATGGCCAATACCTGCCCAAGTAATTTGAGAATTGGTTTCATCGGCACCAGGTCGTCACGCATGCCAATGAAAAAGATTACGAACAACGATGCAAATATGAATTTGAAATCACGTGAACTTAGCAATTCAATCCAGATGAAAACAGCCACACAAAAACCGAGGAAAATCGCAACCCCACCCATTGAAGGAGTGATTTTTTTGTGGATTTTACGATGGCCAGGAACATCTACATAGTTTTTCTTAAGCGTATATTTAATGATCACCGGCATTACTAGATAAGTAATGACCAGCGCGGTGAGAGCGGTTAAGAAAACAGTGACCATTCCGCAAAAGTAGCGATTTTAAGTCACTAGAAAGTTGGACGAAAAATTAATTCGCGGAATAGAATTCCAGGATTTTGGAACAGACAAATTCAATTTGTTGGGAAGTGAGTTCCGGGTAAATGGGGAGCGAAAGTACAGAGTTTTGAAGCGCATTGCTTACCGGAAAATCTTCCGGTTTGTGCTGGAGGTGTTGATAAGCCGGAAGGTTGTGCAACGCTTTTGGGTAGTGAATGGAGGTTTCAATTCCATATTCGCGCAGAAAGGTCTTCAGGACATCACGCCTCTTGCACTGAATCACATAAAGGTGAAACGAATGCACATGGTTGCCCTGAATTTTGGGGAGGACAATTCCCTGAATATCTTTTAGTTTCTCAAGATATAATGATGCATGTTGAATTCGCTTTTGTGTCCAAGCTGGTAGGTGCTTCAGTTTCGCCAAAAGTACGGCAGCCTGCAATTCATCCAGCCGACTGTTAATCCCTTCGACTTCGTTATCATCTTTTTCCAGGGCACCATGGTTGGCATACCTGCGCATAAATTCTACAATGGAAGAATCATTGGTGGTTACACAACCCGCATCGCCATAAGCACCCAGATTTTTTGTAGGATAAAAACTAAAGGCTGTAGCATGGCCAAGACTACCGGCTATTTTACCATTCAATTGCGAAAGATGGGCTTGCGCACAATCTTCGATTAATTTTAGATTATGTTTTTTGCAAAGCGAGCGAAGCACATTCATCTCAGCAACTTGTCCGTAAAGGTGAACAGCAATTATGGCTTTGGTGTTGGATGTTATTTTTTTCTCGACATCAATTGGATCAAGTGTATAAAATTCATCATCAACATCCGCAAATACAGGAGTGGCCCCACACTGCGTAATTGTTTCAGAAGAAGATATCCAACTAAATGCAGGCGTGATCACTTCATCACCAGCGCCAATGCCGTATGCTTTGAGAATTAAGAAAAGTGCGTCAGTTCCGTTGCCAACACCAATGCAATGATCGGTGCCAATTGTTTTAGAAAAAGCATTTTCAAAAGCTTTTACTTTTTCACCACGAATAAAATTTCCGTTTTCGAATACTTCCCGAATAGCATGATCAACATCTGATTTGATTTGCTGGTATTGGGCTTTAAGCTCGAAGAAGGGGACGTCCATGAAGAATTTGACAGGGGTGATAAGTGGAGTTCCAGATTTGAAATCCACTTGAAAAATTGTTAAGGTCTATAACAAACCTTCTACCAAAATATCCTCATCAATATCTTCCCAATGGATACCTTCGCCACCACCAATCAAGCGCCAGTTGTTTCGTTCTTTTTCTGTTGCATCTCTTAACTTAGGAAACCAATCAATCGGAACCGCTATTTCACGACCATCATCGAGGCGTACAACCATTTGAATTTCTGTAAACCAGACTTCTACAGCGTTGCTTGATTTATTTATTGTTAAAGTACTCATCCCATTTCTCGTTAAATAGTTCCCGATTTTCACTTACTAATTTACGAATATCGTTTATTTCATGAGCACGGAAGCGCTTTGATTTTACCAACTCCACCGGAAATAGATTGAATTTAGCAGTACTTTCTCCTTTTTCTACATGGATATGTTTAGGTAGATGCTCATTTGTATAGAAAAAGAACCGAAATCCATTTATCCGGAGAATGGTGGGCATACTGAAGTTTTAAGTTACAACCTTGCCGTCACAAAACTTTTATCCAACACGCCCTTCACATCATACACCACCGTCTTATCATCACGAATTATTTTCCAATCAATGGATTCAAACTCAGTGTGGCTTACCGCCAACACTACGGCATGGTATTTTTTAGACAATGATGGAATTAAAGAAAATCCATATTCATGCTTCACTTCTTCCAAATCTGCATGTGGATCGTAGACATCTACGTTGGCACCAAAGCTTTTCAGTTCTTCGATCACATCCACCACGCGACTGTTCCGAATGTCAGGACAATTTTCTTTGAACGTAACACCTAATACCAAAACATCTCCATTGTTAATGGGGTGATCAGCCTTTGCCATCAATTTTACAACCGTATTGGCAATGTGCACACCCATGTTGTCATTGATGCGTCTTCCTGAAAGGATCACTTCCGACCGATAACCAAGTCCTTCTGCTTTGTGTGTGAGGTAGTATGGATCAACACCAATGCAATGACCGCCCACCAACCCTGGTTTGAAGGGAAGAAAATTCCATTTCGTTCCAGCGGCAGCGAGTACTTCATGTGTATCAATTCCAACGCGCTCGAAAATCATAGCGAGTTCATTCACAAAAGCAATGTTCACATCACGTTGTGAGTTCTCGATTACTTTTGCAGCTTCGGCCACTTTTAATGAGGAGGCTTTGTGCGTTCCGGCAGTAATGATTTTTTTATAAAGTTGATCCACCTTTTCGGCAACTTCAGGCGTGCTTCCGCTCGTAACTTTCATGATCGTACTTACACGATGAAGTTTGTCGCCCGGGTTGATGCGCTCTGGAGAATAACCACAGAAGAAATCAACATTGAATTTTAAGCCACTGACTTTTTCTAAAATCGGAACACACACTTCTTCTGTGCATCCCGGGTAAACAGTGGATTCGTAAATTACAGTGTCTCCTTTTTTAAGAATGCTACCCACTGTTTTACTAGCGCTTTCTAGAGGTCGAAGATCAGGCTTTTTAAATTCATCGATCGGTGTTGGAACGGTAACGATAAAATAGTTTACGTCTTTTAAATCTTCTATTGAAGATGAGAAAGAAAGCTTGGTTGATAATTTTAATTCTTCTGGCTCCACCTCTAGGGTACGGTCGTGGCCTCTTTGAAGTTCGGCTATTCGTTCTTTGTTGATATCAAAGCCGATAATGTCCATGATCTTTCCAAACTCAGCAGCCAACGGCAGGCCAACATACCCCAATCCAATTACTCCTATTTTATCCATCACTTAATTTTATAATATTCTTTATACCAATCAATAAATTTTCCGATGCCATGCTCAATCGTAGTGGCGGGTTTGAAATCCACATCGCGCATCAAGTCTGCAACATCGGCATACGTTGCCGGAACATCACCATCCTGCATGGGCATCAGATTCTTTTCTGCTTTTATTCCTAATTTTTCTTCGATCACTTCAATAAAACGCAGCAGTTCTACCGGTGAATTATTTCCAATGTTGTAAAGTTTATAAGGCGCAAAACTCGTAGCCGAATCCGGGTCCGCTCCGCTCCACTCTGGATTGGGTTGTGCAATTTTTGGAACCAGGCGCGAAACACTTTCCACGATGTCATCCACGTACGTGAAATCACGCCTCATTTTTCCGCTATTGAAAACATCAATGGGCTTGCCATCCAGGATTGCTTTTGTAAAAAGGAACAACGCCATATCCGGCCGACCCCACGGACCATACACAGTAAAAAAACGCAATCCAGTGGTGGGTAAATTGTACAACGCTGAATAGGTATGCGCCATCAACTCGTTCGATTTTTTGGAAGCAGCATATAAGGAGATGGGATGGTCAACATTGTCGTGTACCGAAAAGGGCATTTTTGTATTGGCCCCATACACCGAACTTGAAGAAGCATATACCAGGTGCTTAACTTGTGCATGACGACATCCTTCTAAAATATTGAGGAACCCGTGCATGTTGCTTTCCAAATAGGCGTGTGGGTTTGTGATGGAATAGCGTACTCCAGCTTGTGCCGCAAGGTTGACAACATAATCAAAGTTGTATTTTTTAAACAGTGCGTTGATTCCGCTGTCATCCGTTAATTCTACGTGTTCAAAAGTGAAATCAGAAAGCTTTTGAAGGATCGCCAACCGCGATTTTTTCAGGTTGGGATCGTAATAGTCGTTGAGGTTATCGAGCCCCACGACATGATAGCTGAGATTGATCAGCTTTTGCGAAAGGTGGAAACCGATAAATCCTGCGGCTCCGGTTACTAAAACAAGCTCTTTTGAAGGCATTTTTGATAATTAATGACCACTTAACTAAATCGACTGCAAAGCTAAATATTTTTGCCACTGTGGGGGAATTTGGGGTGTTTTTCTCGTTGAATATGGATTACACAATAGCCCCGACCTTCAGGTCGGGGATAGATAGATGGCGAGGGTATTTGGCTTTAGCCAAAATAGGATTGGGCTAAAGCCCACCTAGCTTTTTTGTGCTCCCCGACATAAATGTCGGGGCTATATTAATCTGTGATCTGTACAGAATAGTATTTGTAATGAATTGTTATCCAATATCCATCTACTTCATTCCGCCTAAAAACTGTTAAGGATTTGTTAAAGTAACACGCTTTCACGCGAATCTTCTATTTTTACAGCCACATTCAAAAACCGAATGACAAGCCAAGTTTTAGTACATCTTATCAAAAAGGAATTCACACTGGAACTCAGACGCAAATCCGTTATTTCGGGCATCGGACTGTATCTGTTCAGTTTGATTTTTATTTGCTACATCACGTTTAGTCTGCGGCAGAATTCGATCAATGCTGCTACCTGGTCAGCTTTGTTTTGGCTTACGATTTTGTTCTCCGTGGTGAACACGGTAGCAAAGAGTTTTATTGGTGAACGAAAAGGACTTTTCATTTACCTGTATTCGGTGGCAAGCCCAAAGGCTATTATCCTATCCAAAATAATTTACAACAGTTTATTGTGTACGTTGCTTTCCCTTGCAGGATATGCTTTGTTTTCGATTTTTATTTTTAATCCAGTTGAGGATACTTTTTTGTTTGTTGCTTCCCTGGCACTTACCTCTATTGGCTTCTCTGCTTCATTGAGTTTGATATCAGGCATTGCTTCCAAGGCAAACAACAGTAATATTTTAATGGCGGTATTAAGTTTTCCGGTCTTGATTTCCATTTTATTAATGGCGATTAAAATCACAAAAAATGCAATTGATGGAATTGACCGAAGCGCCAGCATGGATGAAGTTTTGAACCTGGTGGCGATAAATGCGATTGCGGTTGTCCTTGCTTATCTCCTCTTCCCGTATATTTGGCGCAGTTAAAGAGTATGGAAAAACATTGGTGGAAAATAGTTGGGGTTCTGTTGCTTGTTTACATCCACATTGGTGGAATGTTTATCGAGGTTCCGCGGCTTAATATTTTAAACGAGACCGCACGCGCCTTGTACTTTCATGTACCCATGTGGTTTACAATGATTTTGTTGTATGGCTATTCGGTTTATTATTCCATACAATATTTACGAAATCCAATTTCCGATTATGATCTTAAATCAATGCAGTTTGCACATGTCGGAACTGCTTTTGGAATTCTCGGCATACTTACCGGAATGCTGTGGGCAAACTATACCTGGGGCACTCCGTGGCATGGCGATCCAAAACAAAACGGTGCCGCGATTGCCTTGTTAGTGTACTTGGCCTATTTCGTTTTACGTGGTTCGCTAGACAATGAAGAACAACGTGGAAGATTGAGTGCGGTGTACAACATTTTTGCTTTTGCCGCGATGATCCCGCTGATCTTCATCATCCCGCGGATGACGGATTCGATGCATCCGGGCAACGGTGGCAACCCGGGCTTCAATGCATATGACCTTGACAGCAGAATGCGTATGATATTTTATCCGGCCGTTATTGGTTGGTTTTTAATCGGGCTATGGATTGTGTCGTTGCGGGTGCGGTCGAAAAAAATTCAGGAACGCTTATTTGATTTAGAAGATGGGAAAATTTAGAAAAATATTGTTTACGCTTATTGCTTTCTTGATTGCAAATATTGGATTTGCCCAGGATGCGGAAATGGCAGATGCCATGCGGTCAAATGGAAAAATCTATGTGGTGGTAGGGATTATCCTGATTATATTATTGGGGTTAATACTGTATTTGTTTTCAATGGATCGGAAGCTTTCGAAGCTTGAAAAAGAACTGGATAAGCTTGGATAACAACTGTCACAATGAGCTTGGATATCTTGTCCCGATTTATCGGGAAACTCAGCCTGACAGATGATGAAAATCTCCATTTTTCGCTGCGAAGCTGTTCATTTTGGAGTAATTTTGCGAACAATTAATGAGGGGTAGAATATGAAAAAATCACACATCTTAATTATAGTCGTTATTGCGGTGGCGATTGGCATTATTGTGAGTACAGCCGGGGACGCCAGCACGTATGTGACCTTTGATGAAGCCTACTCAATGGCTACATCCGGAAATGATAACAGCATCCATGTGGTGGGTGAGTTGAAGAAAGATGATGCCGGACGCGTAGTAGGAATCCAAACAGGTGCGGATATGGTTTCATTTTCATTTGTGTTGGTGGATGACAATGGCAAAGAACAAGTGGTGAAATACAAAGAACCGATGCCAACTGATTTTACAAAATCTGAAAAAGTAGTGGTCATCGGAAAATACAAAGGCGATTCATTCAACGCTGAAAAGATTTTATTAAAGTGCCCTTCCAAGTATCAAGAAACCGAGCTTACCGCAGGTACTTGATGAAGTTAATTTTTTATATCAAGTAACAACGCGCGCATGATGCATTATCTTGTTGGTGATCTCGGTCACTTTTTTGTGATCACTTCTTTTATCACCGCACTGGCGACTTTCTTTTCATATTACAAAGCCACCACCACTTCTGCATTGGACAAAAAAGAAGGCTGGCTGCAAAACGGAAGGATTGGTTTTTACTTGCATGGCATTTCCGTAATGGGAATTGTGGTGACACTTTTTATCATCATCTCCAACCATTACTTCGAATACCACTACGCGTACAATCATTCCGATAAAAACCTTCCTACCCATTATTTGATTTCAACTTTTTGGAACGGACAAGAAGGAAGCTTTTTGCTGTGGATGTTTTGGCATGTGGTACTGGGCATTGTACTCATTCATACAAACCGCTATTGGGAAGCTCCGGTGATGGCGGTGTTTGCATTAGTGCAAGCATTTTTAGCTTCCATGATTTTAGGAGTTGTGCTTCCGGGGATTGAATTGAAAATCGGAAGTTCACCTTTTATTTTGCTGCGTGATGTACTGGCCGATGCCCCCATCTTTAAAGCGCAACCTGATTTTATTCCGGAAGATGGCAATGGATTGAATCCGTTGTTACAAAATTATTGGATGGTGATCCATCCACCTACGTTGTTTTTGGGTTTTGCTTCCACATTGATTCCCTTCTCATTCGCAATTGCAGGATTGTGGCAAAAGAAATATTCAGAATGGGTGCGTCCTGCTTTGCCGTGGGCAATTTTCTCAGGTGCTATTTTAGGATTGGGAATTTTAATGGGCGGCTATTGGGCGTATGAAACCCTAAACTTTGGTGGCTACTGGAATTGGGATCCCGTTGAAAATGCCGTGTATGTTCCGTGGTTGATTTTAGTGGCGGCCATCCATACGATGATCACCTACAAAAATTCGGAGACTGCATTGAAAGCTTCCATCATTTTGGTGTTTGCTGTTTTTATTTTGATTCTCTATTCAACATTCCTCACACGCAGTGGTGTGCTAGGTGATGCATCTGTTCACTCCTTCACCGATCTTGGACTTAACGGACAACTCCTTTTGTACCTTGGTTTCTTCACCCTTGCAGCCATTGTCTTTTCTATTGTTCGCTGGAAACATATTCCATCTTCGGAAAAAGAAACCTCAACCTACTCGCGTGAGTTTTGGATTTTTATCGGGGTAACCACATTGTGTTTGATGGGTTTTCAGGTAATCATTCCCACTTCTATTCCAGTATGGAATCAAATTGTTGGATTGTTTGGTGGAAGCTCCAGTCTCGCTCCACCCGCAGACCAGATTTCGTATTACTCTAAATTTCAATTGTGGTTTGCGGTAGCACTTGGATTACTTTCAGCAGTTGGGCAATTTTTCTGGTGGAAGAAAATGGACAAGGAGCAATTGAAAAAGGAATTGCTTACACCTTTTATTATTACGCTTTTGGTTTTTGCGGGTATTGTGCAAATCACCATTCTTCAATTTGGCGGAGTTAAGAATCCCTCGTACCTCGCCATTGCATTTGCCGGAGCATTTACGATTGTTGCCAATGCTAAGATTTTATTTTCCTTACTGAAGAAAAGTCCGGGGCTATCGGGTGGTGCGGTTGCACACATCGGCATTGGTATGATGTTGATCGGGATCATGTTTTCGTCCGGGTATTCAAAGGTCGTTTCGTTGAACAATACAGGGATGTTGATTTCAAAAGAATTAACAGAAGAATTTAACCGTGATAATCTTTTGCTCTTTATCCACGAGCCACGCACCATGGCCGGTTATGATATTGAATATTTGGGAGAACGTGTTGAGCCGCGCAACAAGCATGGCTACATCAGCAAGAACGATATCACGCCAACTTTTAATCCACTCAAGGTAGTTGCCAAAAAAGATATTGATTACAAGGGCAAGCGCCTGTACAGTGCAAAAGACACATTCGAGATTTATAATGAAAACACTTACTACGAGGTAGAATTCCGGAAGAATGGAAAAACAGAGTTTGTTCTTTTTCCACGTGTGCAGATCAACGAGCAAATGGGAAATGGTTTTGTGGCCTCACCGGATATCAGTCATGCGTTTACCAAAGATTTGTACACCCACGTAACGTTGCCGATCAGCGATGAAGGAAAAGAGGATTTCGAAAAGATGGAAGAAGTTCGTGTACGGATGAACCAGGAGTTTTTCGCAAACGATTATGTTTCTGTCTTGCAAGAAATCAATCGCATTTTTGAATTGGATGGAATTGCGTTGGCTGAAAATGATGTGGCGGTGAAAGCAAAAATTTTGGTGAAAGGTGAACGAACTGATTATGTTGCAGAGCCAACATTTATCATCCGTGAAAAGTTGGTAGGACGTGTTGCTGATCACATCAATGATTTGGGATTACGTTTTACACTGATCAATATCCATCCTGAAACCAACGAATTCACGGTAGGTATAGAGGCGCGCCAGAAAGATTGGATTGTGTTGAAAGCATTGGAAAAGCCGTATGTGAATTTGCTATGGCTCGGAACGTTGGTGGTGATGCTTGGTTTTTCCATGGCGATGATCAGACGCTTCCGCGAGTTTCATTTGATGAAGAAGAAGGGGTTGGAGTAAATTTGTTAATTGGATGATTGCTAATGAACAAATGGTCTTAACCGCAAAGACGCGGAGGCGCTAAGGTGTATTTGGTTAAAAGTAAATTTATGGATTATCAGTCAATTGTTATTCGATTATGCCTGAACTCACTTTCCTTAGAAAAGAATTTATTTCGCCCCTTTCAATTGATGAGATCAAGAAGTTTGTTACCAACCTTGAAGGGCCGGAAATATTTAAAAAGTCAGTTTCCGATGAAGATTTCAAATTAGTAACTAAGGCCAATGACCATTTCGGATACGGTTTGATTTTTTCTGGAACCCTTGAGACGACAGATGGAGGAACAAGTGTAACTATTAGGACTGAGACAAGACATGATTTTTTCTTGTTTAACCTCATTTTCGGAGGCTTGATTCTAGCTATCGTAATTTTTGACAAGATTCAGATTAATGGTCAACTTATGGATTTTTCAAATCGATTATTTCACGCCATGGGAGTGGGGCTAGTGACATTTGTGATGAATGCCTACCTGGTATTTCAACCTGTCAATCGGTTTAACAAGAAATTGATTAGAATTCTGAAAGGCACTTAGTTCTCCAAAGCAAAAATGGTCTGCGAGGACACAGACCATTCAAAATATTTTAATCAAAACTCAGCGACTCCGCGTCTTTGCGGTTAAATTCTAATTTTATCAAATTAATACTTCGCGTGAATCCTTCCGTAGAAATAATACACCGATAGTCCGATGATAATCCAAATGCCTGCGATGTAAAGGATTAATGTATTCAGCGAAAACATCACACCCAAACAACTCAAAATTCCTAAGATGGGTGTGACCGGAAATAATGGGGTTTTAAAAGGTCGTTTTAATTCAGGTTGTTGATAACGCAGAATCAAAATACCCAGACAAACAATGATAAACGCCAACAACGTTCCGAACGAAACCAGTTCGCCCAAAATCCCAATTGGTAATAAACCAGAGGTTGCCAATGCAATAAATCCGGTAATCAATGTTGCGAAATACGGGGTTTGATATTTTGGATGTATCTCACCGAATTTTTTAAAGAACAAACCATCATTCGCCATCGAGAAAAATATCCGTGTTTGTCCCATGAGCATTACGAGGATAACAGAACTTAATCCGGCAATAGCACCAATTTTAATAAACGGACTAAACCACTTCAGTCCTTCACCGGTTTTATCAATTGCCACTGCGATAGGTGCTGCGGTGTTCAACTCGGTGTACGGAGCAATGCCCGTCATCACCAACGAAACTAAAATGTAAACAATTGTACAGAGTACTAACGATCCTAAAATTCCCCACGGCATATCGCGCTGCGGATTCTTTGCTTCCTGAGCAGCTGTTGAAACCGCATCAAAACCAACATAAGCAAAAAAGATTACCGAGGAAGCACGCATAATTCCGCTCCAACCAAATTGTCCGAAATCACCTTGGTTATCCGGAATGAAGGGCACCCAATTGTCGGTGTTGATGTACTGCCATCCCAACAGGATGAACATTAGAATAACGGTGAGCTTTACGATTACCACACCGTTGTTGAACGTAGCGGATTCTTTAATTCCACGAAGCAAAAGGAGCGTGACTAAAATAATGATCAATACGGCGGGCAGGTTGATAATGTTTCCGGTCAGGACTAAGTGATTGGCTTCGTCCAACCCTACCGGTGCGTTGGCAAACTTTTCAGGAATGTGCAATCTGATCGAATCCAAAAAATTTACAACATACCCGGACCACCCAACCGCTACGGTTGATCCCGAAAAAAGGTATTCAAGAATTAATGCCCAGCCCACTATCCAGGCTACCAATCTTCCCATGGTGGCGTAGGCATACGTGTAGGCACTTCCGGCAATTGGGATCATGGATGCAAATTCGGCATAGCAAAGTCCGGCAAAGGCACAGGCAAAACCTGCCACCACAAAGGAAAGCGAAACAGCAGGGCCTGCATAGTTGGCGGCAGCCTGACCGGTAAGGACAAATATCCCTGCTCCGATGATGGCCCCGATACCGAGCGTTATTAAATTAAATTTTCCTAGCGTTCTTTTAAGGCCATTCGCTGAGTCTCCTGATTCTTGCATCAGGATCGCCATCGGTTTTTTGGTGAAAAGGGGATTGGACATTTTGGTAGGTTTAAGTTCCAGTTACTAAAGTAGCAGGAATTAAATTACAAAATTATGAACCGGTTATGAATATTTTTTGAGCGGTATTGATGATTTTTCCAGGAGTGTAATTCAGAATTTTCTTCTGTTTTGTTGTCGATTTTTTCAAAAAAATATAAAGTGGTTGGAGACTATACTATTAAATGGATTTTTTTAGATTAGCAATTGATACAATACGGATGGTCAAAAGACCATGGTCTTCTGATTGATAGCCACAATTTCAAAAATTGATAATTTAAATGAAAAAGAATTCTCTTTTCCCTGCGATAGTAATCGGGTGTAGTGTTTTAGAAATCCTTCAATCGGTACTGGGTTCGCTTAGCTGGTTAGCGTTGATTAACGCAGCTATTGGTATAGTTGGTGCGATTTTCTATTTTATTAAAAATGAGAATTATAGAAAACTGATAAACCTTTGGATATATCTGCAAGCCATTATTCTAACTAAAACAGTAATGGGTATTGAAGAGCCAATTTTTGACCTCAGTCAGTTCTTCCACTTGAGATTTGGCTTCTCTTTAAATTTTGATGAAACGTCATACACCCTACACTTTAACTTTCTTGCTCCTATTTACTTTATTGTATTTAAGAAATTACAGATAAATGAATTAATTGGGAGTCAACTAACCCTAAAGCTTTACAGGGAAAATGAAATACTCAACCATGTTTTGCCGCAGACTATTACGGTAATTGAAAAAATCAACTTTAATAAAAGTGACAACTGGTTATTGTCGCAACTTTCAAAACCAATTCGCTATAATGATAAGATGTTTGAATACTGTTTGATAAAATCAAAGGATGACGTTCCTATTGTTCCTGAACAAAAATCACAAATGGCATATCTAAGGCTAGTTGAGGATGTTGGACTTATGAAGTTGAGTCCTCTTAATGATAACGTCTTTATCGATTGGATTTTTGTGAGCTAGCAAGTAAATGGTCTGTGGGGACAGAGACCATGGATGTAGAATCAAAACTTTAATGACAATCAGAAATACAATACTTGGATTCTTGATTTTTCTTGGATTGCCATCCTGTATTGGAGATAAATTTGTTGAGTATAGACCTCACCATTTAATTGATGAGATTAAATATTATCGGGAATCAGAATTAGATTCAATGGAATTTTTAAATACTATTCATGTACTCGATTACTACGGAGAAGATTTTAAAACGAAAAATGGAAATGTGATTTTCATAACCCAAGAATTGTCGGAGGATTGGGAACTTGTGTGGAATTACACCACAAAGGCAAATGATAATGACTGGTTAAAAAAATATGCAAAAAAGTAGAGAGAAGACGGGCCGACATACATTTAGTCTTTCAATTTTTTCATTACTTCCTCTTCAGGAACAAAATCCGAACGATCAACATCTTTCATAAGAAAGGCTAAACCCAAATCCTCGGAATCTACTCCTAGTTTCTTAAGAAGTTCAGATAGAAATTGTAATTCTTCCTGGCTTTTGGGATTTACTACGATGGAACTCATAAAGCAAAGATAAGAATTGGACAGAAATTAGCACAATGATAGATAAGGAGCATTGCACTACTGAAATTACGATTAAATTTTCCCCCTGCTGTGACAATTACCAATATTTTGCTACTAATACAGTAATTATAAACACCATTGGAAAAGCACCACTTCCTTCAAATCATAAACAGCAACAGGGGCATTATCAAAAGCCTTTGCAAAGTCTATTATGCAAGTAACGAAGATCAGAAGGATGCTTTCCAGGATATCATTCTGCAACTCTGGAAATCAGTTGACACTTTTCGTGGGGAATCCGAAATCAGCACCTGGATCTATAGAGTAAGCTTTAATACGATTATCAATAAAATCAGAAAGGATAAAAAATCAGTTTCCGCTGAACCTATTACGAAATCTCATCTTTATATCTCCCATGCAAAAGCAGATGACAATGTGGAACTGCTTTCCATGGTCATTCAATCCTTAAAAGAGATTGACAAGGCAATTGTAATCTTATACCTGGAAGGCTACCGAAACAAAGAAATTGCTGAAATTCTAAAGTTGTCTGCAACGAATGTTACCACGCGCTTCAATCGGATAAAGGATCAGCTAAAAACAAAACTTAAAACCACCTCTCATGCAACTCGATGATCTGAAACCAGCCTGGCAGCAATTTAAACTATTGAGCACTATGCATCCCATAGACGCAAACGAAATCCTTTCCATGATAGAACATCCGGAAAGTATAGCGAAAACCAAATTGCAAAAAGCACTTTATACCATGGTGATGTTCATGGTCATTGCAATTTTTTGTCAGGGCGGATGATTGTCTATGTCCTTTGGGATTTCGATCCCAGAATATTTCATGGTTTTGAATTCTTGCGATGGTATGGCGTCTGTTGGGTTTTTGGAATGGTTGCAGCGCATCAAATCATGCTGCATGTTTACAAATCGGAGAACTTTCCAATTATTGAGCTTGATACGCTCACCACATATTTAATACTAGGAACAATTATCGGAGCGCGCGTTGGACACATTCTGTTTTACGATCCGATACATTACCTGAACAATCCCATTGAAATCCTTCCCTTCAAAATAAATCCAACGTTTCAGTTCACGGGGCTGGCTGGACTTGCAAGCCATGGCGGATTGTTAGGAGCGATGATTGCGCTTTACCTTTTTAACAGAAAGTATAAGCGAAATTATTTATGGATGCTGGATCGATTGATGATTGCAGGAACTGCATTGGGAGCATTTATCCGACTGGGTAATTTACTAAACTCCGAAATGATAGGAACTCCTTCGAACCTTCCGTGGGCTTTTATATTTATAAAGGTAGATCAACTTCCAAGGCATCCAGCACAGTTGTATGAAGCCCTGTTTTATCTGTTGATAAGTATAGTCTCCTATTTTGTATGGAATTCAAAAAAATTCGACAACCATACTGGCTTTATCTTTGGATTTGGAATCACATTGCTCTTTACGCAACGTTTCCTGATTGAATTCTTGAAAGAAAGCCAGGTTGCGTTTGAAGAAACACTGACTTTAAATATGGGTCAACTGTTGAGTATTCCGTTAATATTTGGCGGTGTTGTGTTGATGATTGGGAGTTTGAAAGGCTCGCAAGCAAACAATAAGCTTCATGAGCAGGCTTAGTTAAGCATAAATTTTCTAAATTTCGGATAATGACCAGTAATGGGTGATTGATTGTTTGTTGTACAATATTAAATTTTAAGACATGAAGGTTCAATTAGTACTCATTGTGTATTTCCTAACTCTTGTTGTTGCTTTGACATCTAAAGCAGAGATTAACTGTACAATAAAGGGAAAAGTAATAGGGCGTGATAGCAAGAATATACTACTTCATAAGGCAACTGAAGACGTAAGAATTAAAGGGATTCGTATTCCTATTGTCGGAGGTTCATTTGAATACAAATTGACGCTTCCGGTAACAGAGGCATATTATCTCGTTTTTGAAGAAGAACTACTTAGAGGGTTTTGGCGACCAATAATGTTTTTTCCGGAAAATGGGGATGCCATCTTAATTCTTCATGAAACCAAGGATTTTAATAATAACACAATACAAGGCGGTCAGCTAAATAAAATTCTGGCAGACTACTTCAGTAGCTTTAATGAAGGATTCACCTCCCGTATTTCTTTATTGAAAGGGCAAATGAAGGAACTGGAAGAAAGTGGGGATAGCCTCAGTGCAAAGGCTCTGGGCAAGGAAATAGAAGAAGTTTATCAAAACGGAAGAAAGTGGAAGGAGAAGTATATTGAAGATAATTCTTCTCTGGTTTCTTTTTCTTTTTTTATTATCAATCTTCAACATTTGAGTTCAATTGACAGCAGCACAAAAATGACATACTCACGTCTATCAAAAATATTCCCGGACCATCCGTACACTAAATTTGCAGAGGATAAAATAAGGAGTCTTGAAAGCATTAAGGTTGGTGGAAAGTATATTGATTTTTCGGCACCGGACTTAGATGGTAGCGTAATAAAGTTTTCAGATTTCCATAATAAACAATTTGTGTTAATTGATTTTTGGGCTTCTTGGTGTGGTCCGTGCATTGAAACTAGCCGCACGTTTGTGCCAGTCTTTGAACAATATAAAGATAAAGGGTTTATCATTCTTGGTGTTGCCAGAGAACGCAAAGATGCCAAGGCTATGAAACGAACACTTCAACGCGAAAAATATCCTTGGTTAAACCTTATCGAGCTCGATGATGAAAATCAGATATGGGAAAAATACAACCTATCGTTTTCAGGGGGTGGGATTGTCTTAATTAATCCGAAAGGTGAGGTATTGGCAATTAATCCAAATGCTGAAACGGTAAAGGGTATACTTGAAAAGGAACTCTCACATTAAAAATGCATAACACAAACCAAACTTCAACAAGAGCGATGCAGCATTTTTCAAAAGCTGCCACTCTTAATTTAATAACTTAACCTTCTGAGTTATTGTACTACAAGAAAAAGACATTTGAATTAGTAATCTCCAAATTCAGCAATCTTTTAATCAACAATTGACTTAATCAGTAGTGTCAGTAGAAGCAGTGGGTTGTTCAACTTCATTCGTTTCTGATTGAGCTTCTGTTTCTTCCTCCGTCTTTTCTTTGAAGAAAGTCTTTTGCATGATTAAGATTGTGACTACTCCAATAAAGATCGAAGAATCAGCAACGTTGAACACCGGACTAAAAAACAAAAAGGAATCACCACCAATGAAAGGAAACCACTCCGGCCAGGAAGCTTCAAAAATCGGGAAGAACAACATGTCAATCACCTGACCGTGAAACCAGGGAGTGACGACACCGTGCGGAACATTTCCCGGAAGGAAAACACCATAAAACGTACTGTCGATCACATTGCCAATGGCACCGCCCAATATCAATCCCATGCACCAAAGAAATCCGGGATGCGCATTTTTCTTGGCCATCTTGTATAAATAATACCCGATCCCGATCATGGCGCCAATACGGAAAACCGTTAATGCCAATTTACCAAACTCATTGTCCCACTTGATGCCAAAGGCCATGCCCGGATTTAACAGATAGTGTAACCGAAACCATTCGCCAATGACGTTGATCTCTTCACCGAGGTGCATGTGTTTGTACACCAACAATTTTGACGTTTGATCGATGATGATCATTACCAGGGCCAACAAATAATATTTATATACTTTCATTCTTTTCTTTTAAAATTTGATTGTCAGGTTACCCCGATCGTTACTGTCAGGTTGAGCCTGCCTGCGAGTAGCCTCTTCGGCAAAGGCAGGCCTGTCGAAACCTCACTTCGCTATACTTACCTTTACATTCGCCACAAACTCATCGATTTCGATTTCCGTTGCATTTTCAATTGTTGGTTTTGTTTCCAATTGCAACGCTTGAATTTCAGTGCTAATATAATCGTGAAAAGTTTTAATTGCTTTTTCAAAAATCGGATCAGTTGACTGGACTTCAACGGTAATTTTATCCAACACCTCAAGGCCCATGTCTTTGCGCAGATTTTGAATGCGGTTCACAAAATCGCGCGCAATACCTTCTTTCTTCAATTCTTCGGTGATGTTGATATCCAACGCAACGGTCACGCCATTTTCTGTAGCCACCGACCAGCCCGGAATATCTTCGGAAGAAATCAGTACATCGTCCAATACCAGATCAAATCCTTCACGGGATAGTGTGCCATTTTTTTCGATGGTACTGATGTCTTCTTTTGTGAAGGTATTGATAACAGCAGAAACCTCTTTCATTTTCGGACCGTATTGTTTACCGAGTTTAGCGAAGTTTGGTTTTGCTTTCTTCACCACCACATCAGAAGTATCATCAATGTATTCGATGGTTTTTACGTTTACCTCAGAAAGAATGATGTTCTCCACCGATTTTACCTGCCGGGCAAAATCATCGTGCAAGATGGGCAATAAAATCTTTTGAAGCGGGGTACGCACTTTCACTTTTGAATTCTTACGGATCGAGTGCACAAGGGAGCAAATCTGTTGCGCATAATGCATCGATTGGATCAAGTCTGCATTCATCTTCTTTTCATCCGACTTTGTTAAATGTGTCAAATGAACAGATGGGTATTGCAAAGGCGTATTATTTTTTAGTGCATTCGCACGAATGTTATCCGTCAGGTTTTTATACAACCACTCTGAAAAGAAGGGTGCGATGGGCGACATCAACTGTGCTGTCACCAACAAACATTCATATAACGTTTCATACGCAGCCTTCTTGTCTTCCGACATTTCACCTTTCCAGAAACGCTTTCGGTTTAAGCGCACATACCAGTTTGAAAGATGATCGTTTACAAATTCCTGAATGGCGCGTGCAGCGCGGGTTGGTTCGTACTCATCAAAAGCTTTGGTGACTTCCGCGATCAATGTTTGCAAGCGTGAAAGAATCCAACGGTCAAGACTGGAAAGTTTTTCCGTTGGAACAAGATTCTGTTCATCTTTTACAAAGCCATCGATGTTGGCATAAAGTGAAAAGAATGAATACGTATTTAATAATGTTCCAAAGAATCTGCGTTGAACTTCAGTGATACCATCAAAGTCGAATTTCAAATTATCCCAGGGCGGTGCATTTTCAATCATGTACCAACGTACCAGGTCGGGACCGTATTTGTCGAGCGCTTGAAATGGATTCACAACATTTCCTTTGCTCTTCGACATTTTGTTTCCGGAACTGTCGAGTACAAGTCCGTTGGAGATCACATTTTTGAAAGCAACACTATCAAACACC
>JBGTGG010000395.1:0-18585 GCA_041746855.1 Cyclobacteriaceae bacterium
TGTGCTGGTTTCTGTGAAGTAGCAGCATTATCAAAATAGACAAGGTCTTTTCCATTTACCTGTTGGTGCAAAATTGGAAAGGACTCCCGTATTTTTTCAACATCGATTGGCGCCAATGTTTTGGTTGTCGTCATATTAAAAATTTTTATGAAGTCGATCGCTAACCAGATGATCAACATAACTGCGCAATGCAGGTATTTTGATCCGGTCAATCACTTCTCCGATAAACGCATACAGCAGCATTGCTTTTGCAGTATCTTTTCCTAGTCCACGGGTACGCAGATAGAATAAAGCTTCTTCATCCAATTGACCAGAAGTACACCCATGGGAACACTTTACATCATCTGCCCAAATTTCCAGTTGGGGCTTGGTATGAATAGTAGAATCTTCAGATAACAGGATATTTCGGTTGCTTTGGAACGCATTTGTTTTTTGTGCCTGTGGGCGAACATAAATGCGTCCGTTGAAAATCGCTTTTGATTTCCCTTCCAATGCACCTTTATAAAGTTCGTTACTTTGTGAATGCGGTTGGGTGTGATCGGCAATCGTGTGGTTATCACAAATGGAATCGCCTTTTAACAAGTACACGCCATTCATGTATGAATCACAATTCGATCCATCTAAAATCAGGTTCAAATTGTTGCGCACCAATTTCCCGCCAAGGGTAAAGGTATATGCATGTATCCGGCTTGAATTCTTTTGTACCAATTGTTTATGGTTGAATTCAATATGGTTGCCATCATTGTTTTGGACTGTGTAATAATTCAACCCTGAATTTTCATCCACGGCCCCCTCGGTAACGGAATTAAAAAAACAGCCATCCGAACTTACTGTTTTTTCAACAATGGTAAGTTCACTATTCTTTTCAACAACGATTAGATTTCGTTGGAGGTGGATTCCGGCATTACGGATAATGTTGTAAACGATAATCGGCTTATCCAACACTATATTTTCAGGAACGTGAACAAACAGGCCGCTTGTCCAGCCCGCAGTGTTTAATGCTACAAAACTATCTTTTTTATAATCCGCATATGCTCCAAGGTGTTTCGAAATTATAGCGGGATGCGATTGTAAGGCTTCTTGAATGGGGAGGACTTGAACAGTCTTTGGAAGAACGGAATGCGCGGCAGAAAATTCACCATCGATAAACACTACCGGATACCCTTCCAATTCAGAAATGGTAAAGTCGGTGGGATTTATTGCAGTCGACTTTACAACTTCAAAAGTAAATCCTTCGATTGCTTTTGTGATCGGAGTTTTTCTATAATCCTCATCTTTGACGGAGGGCAACCCAAGTTTTGAAAAGCTTTCCAATGCAGCAGCGCGCAATTCAGCCACGCCTGCAAATGAATTAATATTTTGCTGTAAATGGGAGAGGAGTACTTCTGATGGTGATGTTTTGGTTGTTACGCTCATGCTACTTCCACTTCATCTTTTATCCAATCATACCCTTTGGCTTCGAGCTCCAATGCCAATTCTTTTGTTCCTGATTTTACAATCCTTCCTTTGTACAATACATGCACATAATCAGGCACGATGTAATCCAACAAACGCTGATAGTGGGTTACAACAATGGTGGCGTTATCTTTTGAACGAAGGGTATTTACACCATTCGCTACAATGCGCAATGCATCAATATCCAAACCAGAATCTGTTTCATCCAAAATAGCAAGCTTGGGTTCCAACATCGCCATTTGAAAAATCTCATTCCGTTTTTTCTCACCACCAGAAAAACCTTCGTTTAGTGCGCGGTTTAAAAGTGATTGATCGATCTCAACCAGTTTCATTTTTTCTTTCATCAAACCAAGAAACGACACGGCATCCAACGGTTCCATGCCCCTGTATTTTCTGATCTGATTTACAGCGGTTTTCATAAAGTTAATGGTACTAACTCCCGGAATTTCTACCGGATATTGGAAAGCAAGAAAGATACCTTCACGTGCACGATCTTCCGGAGATAACTCCAACAAATCTGCATCCCTGAATCTCACTTCACCGGAAGTAACTTCATACTCTTCCCGGCCAGCCAATACGGATGCAAGTGTACTTTTTCCAGAACCGTTTGGTCCCATGATCGCATGCACTTCACCAGCCTTTACTTCCAGGTTGATTCCATTTAAAATCTGGTTGTCCTCTATCTTCGCTCCTAAATTCTTTATCGACAGCATTTCACTAATTGTTAATTTTTAGTTGTTAGGTCCTGGTTGTTGTTTACTAGTTACCTGAAACTTGAAACCAGCAACCTTTAACCTGAAACTTTTTAATCATTTATAATTATCCTACACTTCCTTCCAAAGTCAACGCCAGTAGTTTTTGTGCTTCAACTGCAAACTCCATCGGCAGTTGGTTCAATACTTCCTTGGCATAGCCATTTACAATCAAAGCAACCGCAGACTCCTCATCAATTCCTCTTTGTAAGCAATAGAAGATTTGATCTTCGCCAATTTTTGAAGTCGTGGCTTCGTGTTCAATTTTTGATGATTGATTTTCTACATCAATGTATGGGAAAGTATGAGCACCACATTGGTCGCCCATTAATAGCGAATCACATTGTGAGTAATTGCGTGCGTTTGTTGCGCGCTTCATGATGTGTACTTGTCCGCGGTAACTATTCTGTGATTTACCAGCGGAAATCCCTTTTGATACAATTCGTGATTTTGTGTTTTTTCCGATGTGGATCATCTTTGTTCCCGTATCGGCTTGTTGGTAATTGTTCGTTACCGCTACGGAGTAAAATTCACCAACGGAATCATCACCTTTCAAAATGCAAGAAGGATATTTCCAGGTGATGGCTGATCCAGTCTCAACCTGCGTCCACGATATTTTTGATCGCTGGCCTTCGCAAAGACCGCGCTTTGTTACAAAATTATAGATTCCGCCTTTCCCGTTTTTGTCGCCTGGATACCAGTTCTGTACGGTTGAGTACTTCACTGTTGAATCTTTCATGGCGTAGATCTCTACCACGGCAGCATGCAATTGGTTTTCATCCCGCTGAGGGGCAGTACATCCTTCAAGATAACTCACATACGATCCTTCATCGGCAACGATCAACGTTCTTTCAAACTGACCGGTGTTCGCAGCATTGATACGGAAATAGGTTGATAATTCCATCGGGCATCTGACGCCTTTCGGAATGTAGCAGAAAGATCCATCGGTAAAGACGGCTGCATTCAAAGCTGAAAAATAATTATCACTGACCGGCACAACCGATCCTAAATATTTCTTTACTAATTCAGGATGTTTTTGAACCGCTTCACTGAAGGAACAGAAAATGATACCCAATTCACCAAGTTTATCCTTGAACGTAGTAGCAACTGAAACACTATCAATCACGGCATCAACCGCAATTCCGGTAAGGCGTTTTTGTTCCGTAAGGGAAATCCCTAATTTCTCAAAGGTTTTGATTAATTCAGGGTCAATGTCTTCGAGGTTTTTTGGTCCCTCTTTTTGCTTGGGTGCTGAGTAATATATGATATCCTGATAGTTGATAGGAGGGTAGGTGACATTCGACCACTTGGGCTCCTTCATTTTCGTCCACTGGGCAAATGCCTTGAGCCTCCATTCGAGCATCCACTCAGGTTCGTTTTTCTTTGCAGAAATAAACCGGATGATATCCTCGTTCAGACCTTTTGGGGCTGAATCAGTCTCAAAACTGGTTTCCCAACCGTGTTCGTATTCTTTTGATGTAAATTCCTGGATGATATCCTTACTCATGGTAGTCTATTTAGACTAATTTTAAATTGTATTAACAGTAGCAACAAAAATACAACACATTAGTTCGAAAGCCCAATTTATAGCCATAAAAAGGGTGATTTTACTGACTAAGGTTTAGGCTTCGGTCGAGGCTTTCTTCCAGTGAAATCATGGTTTCGGTTCGTTCAATACCCTCAACCTTCTGGATTTTGTCGTGCAACACCTCTTTTAGATGGCTGGTATCCTTGCAATGGACACGAATAAACATGCTATAATTCCCAGTTGTGTAGTGGATATTCGTGACTTCGGGGATTTCTTTGAGTTGCGCCAATACAAAATCATACAAATCACTTTTTTGGAGAAAAACACCAATAAAGGCAGTGATATCATATCCAAGCTTGGCATAATTCACTTTTAAGGTATTTTTTTCTACAATGCCGGCCTCTTCCATTTTGTTCATGCGAACATGGACGGTTCCTCCTGAAACAAAAACCCGTTTTGCGACTTCTGTATAAGGTTTTTTAGCGTCTTGCATCAGAATCTCAAGGATCTTTAGATCTACATTGTCAACTTTATAATTATCGGCCATTCGATTAGGGGTATTTTGATAATGATTCAAAAATATGATATTATTTTAAAAATGGCATAATATTTTAAACACTTTATTGCTAAAACAAACAGATTGTGATTCTTTTGTTGAAGAATTTGAATCGGACGGAATCAAATCACACACTGTAGGGTGTTGAAATTGGCAGACATGCCCTCCTGTCTCGGGGGTGGAGAGAAAAGGATAAAGTCCAGCCTTTGGCGACCTAACTTCTCCGTGGAGGTTCGAATCCTTCCTCTACAGCTTTTTCTTGTAATTGTTAGTTTAAGCAAAAGTCCGGTACACCACCGGACTTTTGTTTTTTATGGATAATTCCATCGTTGTAAATCTTTGTAAAATGTTCGTAATTGGCCTGCAAACGATTTACATCAATCACAATGAAAGATTTTCCCTGGTTAAAAAATTATCCTGCTGGTATTCCGCCAGAAATCAACTTGTATGATTATCCATCTATCTTAGAGCTTCTTGAAGACTCTTTTAAAAAGCACCGAGATCTGGTAGCGTATGAAAATATGGGAGCCCAGCTAACATATGGAGAACTGGATGAGCTGTCGAAAGATTTTGCGGCATTTCTTCAAGAGGGTTTAGGACTTCAGAAAGGAGATCGGATTGCTATTCAGATGCCGAACATGTTACAATTTCCAATTGCTTTTTTCGGGGCATTGCGGGCAGGACTGGTTGCGGTAAACACCAATCCACTTTATACACCGCGGGAAATGGAGCATCAGTTTAAAGACTCAGGTGCAAAGGCGATTGTTATCGTTGCAAACTTTGCCAGCAACCTTCAGGAGATAATCAGTCATACCTCAATTAAACATGTGGTTGTCACACAGCTTGGCGACATGCATGGCGGACTAAAGGGAGCTATTATCAATTTTGTTGTGAAGTATATCAAAAAAATGGTCCCTTCTTTCAGCCTTCCGGGACATTTGAAGTTCAATGATATAATGGAACGTGGTAAGACAATGGAGTACACAAAGCCATCTTTGACAGTAGAAGATCCGGCTGTGTTGCAATATACAGGTGGAACCACCGGCATATCAAAAGGAGCAGAGTTGTCACACGGAAATATAGTCGCGCATAACTCCATGATTGAAAAATGGTTTATTCCATTCTTAAGCGAAGACCAACAAGATATCATGATCACGGCATTGCCATTGTACCACATTTTTGCGCTCACCGTTAATGGGATGCTGATGTTCCATGTAGGGGCAAAAAACATTTTGATAACAAACCCGCGCGACATGAAAGGGTTTGTAAAGGAAATGAGCAAACACAAATTCACGATTGTCACCGGTGTGAATACATTGTTTAATGGCATGTTGAACAACAAAGCTTTTCAAGGGTTGGATTTCTCCGCATTGAAAGGGGGAGTTGGTGGAGGAATGGCCGTTCAGGATGCTGTGGTGAAGCGGTGGATGGAAGTGACGAAAACCCCCCTTGTGGAAGGCTATGGATTAAGTGAAACCTCTCCCGTGCTATGCTGTAATCCACTTGACGGAACACACCGCACCGGCTTTATCGGTTTGCCGATGCCCAGCACGGAGGTGGCGATTTTTGATGATGCAGGTAATCAACAGCCAATCGGAGAGACAGGGGAAATTTGCGCACGGGGTCCACAGGTTATGCGTGGCTATTGGCAGCAAGATAATGCAGACGTTTTTTATCCTGGCGGATGGTTTAAGACCGGGGACATTGGATTTATGAATGAAGATGGATTCTTTAAGATCGTGGATCGGAAGAAAGACATGATCAAAGTTTCAGGCTTCAATGTATTTCCGAACGAGATCGAGAATTTTATTGCAGGCCACCCGAAAGTGCTGGAAGTCGCAGCGATTGGTGTACCCCATGAAAAATCGGGTGAAGCGATCAAGGTTTTTGTTGTGAAACGTGATCCGGGTCTAACAAAAGAAGAGCTTATTGATTTTTGCCAGCATGGCCTCACAAAGTACAAAGTACCAAAGGAGATCGTGTTTCGGGATGAGCTTCCAAAATCTAATGTCGGAAAGATTATCAGGCGTGTATTAAAAGAAGAGGAAGAAAAAAAAGCTTAACAAATTGTTAGGAGGTGTACAATTATGATTTATATCAGGATTGTATTCCCCCCATGTTTAATATCTTCGCGCCAAAATTTATATTCCATGTTTCGAATTTCAAGTATTCTCTTTCTCTCATTCCTTATTTTTAGCTGCGGCCAAAAGCCAACTCCAGAATCGACTTCACCAGCTACGGAAGAAGTGGCGTATGCCGATACGCTACGTTATCCTCAGGAAGTACACATTAAAAATTTGCGTCAAATTTCTTTTGGTGGCGATAACGCTGAAGCATATTGGAGCTTTGATAATACCAAACTCGTGTTTCAGTCCAACAACAAAGCATGGGGATTGGGGTGCGATCAAATTTTCACAACGCCTATCGTGGGAGGAACTCTTCAAACGGAAAAGCCGGTAATGGCCAGTACAGGTTTGGGACGAACAACCTGTTCTTATTTTATGCCGGGTGACACAACTATCATTTATGGCTCGACCCACTTGGGTGGAAATGATTGTCCTGCGGAACCGGAGCGTATACCAGGCGGTAAATACCTATGGCCGGTTTATGATACGTACGATATTTTTATTTCTGATTTAGAAGGAAATATCCTTAAGCAACTTACCAATACGCCAGGCTATGATGCAGAAGCAACTGTATCAGCACAAGGCGACAAAATTGTTTTCACTTCTACACGCAATGGCGATTTGGATTTGTATACGATGGATATGGATGGTTCGAATGTGAAGCAAATAACATTTGACCTTGGCTATGATGGGGGAGCATTTTTTTCACCCGATGGAAAAAAACTTGTGTTCCGCGCTTCGCGACCACAAACACCAGAAGAAAAGAAAGAGTATAGTGATTTGTTGAAGCAAGGACTTGTGGCGCCCACTGCAATGGAGTTGTATACGTGCAATGTGGATGGCTCTGATTTAAAACAGATTACCACATTAGGCAAGGCAAACTGGGCACCCTTCTATCATCCTTCCGGAAAGAAGATTGTTTTTTCTTCCAATCATCATGGAAGCCGGGGATTTCAATTCAATTTGTTTATGATCAATGAAGATGGATCCGGTCTAGAGCAAATAACATTTGACGGTGTATTTGATTCTTTTCCAATGTTTTCACCCGATGGTAAGAAGATAGTATTTTCATCCAACAGAAACAATGGAGGAACGCGTGATACCAACATTTTTGTTGGCGAGTGGGTGGATTAACGTGCTCCCTAGCGATTGGCTTTGCTGATGGTGATTTCTTGTGTAAATTTAGGGTATCATTTTTAACACTTTATCATGATCGGCTTCTTCGAACATCAATATCTAGCATATAAAAAGAACCATATTAAAAACCTGTTGGCATTGGCGAAAGCAGATGGACATCTTCATGAAGAAGAAACGAAATTGCTTTTTAAAATCGGTGAGCGCTATGGATTGAAGCAACGCCAGGTTCAATCATTGATCGATAGCAAAAAGAAATTCGAAATCAACATACCAGACAACCATGTGGACAGGATGAACCTACTTTACGATTTGGTATTGATGGTGTATGCTGATGGGAAAGTAGACGATAGCGAAATTCAATTTTGTGAAGATGTTGTAGAGCGTTTTGGGATGAAGAAACCAATGGTGAAATGGCTGCTCAAAGAATTTGATCGGGGTACTCCACCGCCACCAGATGAGTGGGACGAAATGACGCGCGTTGCGAAAGAGAAATTTATGAAGAAGTAAAATCAGCCAATTTCTAATTTCTAGTATCTAGCGTCTAGTATCTTATCAACCAAAGATCACACTCAGTCCAAAAAACTTTTCAATTATGATCATAATGAAATAGATGCCCAGTACAATAGGAATTAAGTAAGTCATTGAGAAGTTAATGTATTTCTCCAAAAACGAACCACTGAAACTTGGATTCCCAATTGAAAGTTCTTCGCTCATTTTATTTACCGACCATCTTCTGGAAATGAAAATTGCCATTAAGCAACCCCCCAACGGCAAACTAATATCGGAGAATACTTCGCTAACAAAAGTCAGCGCATCTTTGTCCTGGTAAAAGGGTAAGGATGAAAAGATTTCTACCGCACCTTGTGAGAGCATACTGGGTAGGCCTACAATAAAAATGATTCCGGCCAACAACCAAGCTGCGGCTCTGCGTGGCCATTTCTTCTGGTCAACAAGATACGCAACCGGCACTTCCAACAATGAAATCGTTGAGGTCAATGCTGCAAAGCAAATCAACAAGAAGAATCCGCCTCCAACGACTTTTCCGAGAATGGGCCCCATCGCATGGAATATCCCGGGCAATACTACAAATAACAATGCCGGACCTGCTGCGGGTGATTGCCCTTGCGAAAATACCAATGGGAAAATCAACAATCCCGAAAGGAAAGCAACCGACATATCCATTATCGTAATGGTAAATGCAGATGAAATCAGATTTTGTTGTTTGCTTACGTATGATCCATAGGTGATCAAAGCACCCATTCCCAATGATAATGAAAAGAATGCCTGGCCCATTGCTGAATAAATGGTTTCAGCATTGATGGAAGAAAAATCAGGAAGCAAATAGAATTTTATTCCTTCCATAGCATTGTCGAGTGTGAGGCTATAGCCGATCAATCCTATTAGTAAGAGAAACAATGCAGGCATCATAATTTTCGCTGCCATTTCAATTCCGTGTTGTATACCCTTCACAACAATAAAAGCTGTGATGATCATGAAGCATAGGGAGAAGATCAGGTTATCGGAAAAGTCATTTACATATCCTGTAAAAAATTCACCATAATTAGGTTCATTTAGCAAACTGCCAAATGAAATCTCAAGAAAGTATCCAAATGCCCAGCCGGCTACTACATTGTAGAAGGAGAGGATCATGATGCCGCATAAAATCCCAAACAGTCCTAATAGTCCCCACTTTTTCCCGCCAAGGGTTTTGTAAGAACCGTACGCATCCGATCCCACGTTTCGCCCAATCGCGATTTCCCCCAACATGATTGGAAAACAGAATGTAAAGGTTAAAATCACATAGATGAGCAAAAAAGCTGCTCCACCATTTTCACCGGTTTGATAAGGAAACATCCAAATATTTCCGAGCCCCACTGCGGATCCGGCAGCTGCTAAAATGAAACCCAATCGACCAGAAAAATTGCCCCTGTTTACCATGTTTGTGATTTATGGCGTGAAAAATAGGGTTATTAAACGGAATTATCAAAGGTCACTTGATAATTGAAACTTTACATGGTGGAATTGGACATTCCTTGTGCTTCCAGTTGCCGTTCATCAATTTTAGCATGGCAATGAAATCATTTTCTCACCCTTTTGTTGTATAATTTGATTGTTGAAATACTACCTTAGTAACTGATAAAATTGGAGTTTGATATGGAGGATAAGAAAGGGTTAACCACCCAGGAAAAGGCACTTCAAATAAATCTGGATCGCACTATTTATGGTTCTTTTGCCGAAATTGGGGCAGGACAGGAAATAGCCGCTAATTTTTTCAAAGTAGGTGGAGCATCGGGCACTGTTGCCAAAACCATGTCGGCTTACGATATGAAGTTTAGCGATGCCATTTATGGACAGTGTGAGCGCTACGTTTGTGAAGACAGGTTGATTCAAATGCTGGACCATGAGTACCCGTTGCTTGCCGAACGTTTGCCAGACCGCATCAAAGAGACGCGCTTTTTTTCGTTGGCGGATACGATTGAAGCCTTAAATTTTAATCAAACCAATCAGGGCCAGGGTTGGATTGGTTTACGTTTTCAATTGCGACCTGAGTCCGAACCAAATGAATGTGTTATCCATGTAAAAATGCATGACAACGACACATTGCTTCAGCAGTATGCTATTGGTATTGTTGGTGTAAACATGGTGTATGGATGCCAGTTTATTTCCGACCCGGAAGAGATTATGCTTTCACTAACGGATGGACTTTCTCAAAGAAGAATAGAAATCGATATGTTTCGGATCAGCGGTCCGGATTTTGAACACGTTGACAATCGTTTAATGGCGTTGAAGTTGGTGAAGAATGGAATGACAAAGGCCGCCATGTTTGGTCCGGATGGTGAAGTAATGCAGCCTTCTGAAATGTTGTACAAACGAAACGTGCTAGTATTGCGCGGTCGCTTCAGGCCCGTTACCCATGTGAATGTTGATATGCTATTGGCTTCGCGCAGAATGTTTAAGCGTGATCCGGATGTTGATAAGAAAAACATGTCTGTAGTAACGGAGCTTACACTCAACGATTTGAACCTGGATGGAAAACTGGACGAGAATGATTTTCTTAGTCGCGCAGAATTGTTGTGTTCGTTGGGCCAAAGTGTTTTGATTTCCAATTACTTTGAATATTACCGATTGGTGGATTACCTATCGAAAATTACACGTGGAAGAAAGATCGGTATCATCATGGGGATTTACGCATTGCAACGCGTGTTTGAAGAGAAGACGTACGAAAATATTCGCGGTGGAATATTGGAATGTTTTGCTTCACTCTTTGGAACGAATGTAAAATTATTGATCTATCCCTCCATTAAAGTAGGAACAACGGATGAACTCTTCACCTTGAAAGATTTTGAAGAAACACTGCCTGACAATCTCAAGAGTTTGTTTCGGTATTTACTTGATAATAATAAGTTGGAGGATGTACAAAATGCTGATGCCGATAATCTCCACATTATTTCTGACAATGTGTTGGAGATGATTCAAAACAATGATGCCGGGTGGGAGAAATTTGTGCCGCGTAGGGCGGAGGAAGTGATTAAAGACCATGGGTTGTTTGGGTATTCTAAAAAAGGAGTGGACAAAGTGGAGGTTTAGCTTCTGTTAATGAGTACAGATCAAATCCCAATCGATGTTGTTGATTTGCTTCCGGTTCTTGACAAGAGGCTAATCGAGCTACTAAAATCGTTATCACCTGACGATTGGAATAAACAAACCGTAGCAAAACGTTGGAAAGTAAAAGATGTGGTCGCGCATCTTTTGGATGGGAACATTCGCATTCTTTCATTATTGCGTGATGGCTACTCTGGTGATCCACCAACTTCTATTCAATCACCTCAGGATTTAATTGATTATCTAAACAATCTAAATGCTGATTGGGTGAAAGCCATGAAACGTGTTAGTCCAGCGGTGCTCATTTTGCTGCACGAAACAACCGGTCCACTTTTCTGCAAGTATTACAAATCGCTTGACCCTTTTGCTGATGCAACTTTTTCCGTTGCCTGGGCAGGGGAAACAGTCAGTAAAAACTGGAAACACATTGCACGCGAGTACACAGAAAAATGGTTGCACCAACAACAAATTCGTGATGCTGTTGGCATTCCAGGATTAATGACGAGGGAATTGTTCCTTCCTTTTATGGACATCTTTATGTTGGGATTGCCGCATGCATATAAAGATATAGTTGCAGATGAAGACACCATCGTTCAGGTGACTATCACTTCGGATATTGGCGGTAGTTGGAATTTGAAACGAACCAATGAACAATGGATTTTAAATAAGGAGTTGAACAGTCCACCCGATACGGAGGTTCAACTGCCGGCAGACCTCGCTTGGAAATTATTTTCGAAAAGCGTAAGGCCCACGGAAGTTATGGACGAGATTGTTTTGTTAGGCGATCTTCAACTCGGAATGCCTGCCTTGTCGATGGTGTCAGTGATGGCTTAATTTCATTTCGTAGGATTTTTTTGAAATCCCACTCGATCAAAGTAACCTACTTTCCTTTTTTTGCCGCAATTTCTTCATCAACCGTTTTTATTTTAGCAAAATAAATTTTCGCTTCTTTCATTACGCGCGGTGCTAAAATAATACCCGATAACATGGTAGGTATCGCCATGAGCGCGTAGCTGATATCGATGATGTTCATAATATCCTGCATGGTAGCCACTGCGCCAAAGATGATGGTGAGTAAATAAAAATAATTGTAATACTTACCGGCTTTCGCCCCAGCGATAAAGGACATGGCCTTATTGCCATAATAGCTGTAAGAGAAAAGGGAGGTGATGGCGAAAAAGAAACCACAGATCAATAATAAGTACCTTCCGGTTCCACCCAATGCACCTTCAAAAGCATTGGCGGTAAGGGTAACACCATTTGCTCCGGTTGTTTGCCACACACCTGTCACTAAAATAGCAAAGGCGGTGAGTGTACAAACGATAATCGTATCAATTGCCGGACTTAACATTGATACCAATCCTTCACGAATAGGTTCGCTACTCTTGGAAGCCCCTAACGCCATCGGTGCGGTACCTACACCAGCTTCGTTGGAAAATGCTGCGCGTCTTACTCCTGCGATAATGAGGCCACCAACAACACCACCCAACATTGGATCGCCTTTATAATGGCTTGCTGAAAATGCATCGGTGATGATCATCCAAAAAATATCTGGGATGGCGGTGATGTTGGTAAACAGAATTGCCAACACGGATCCAAAATAGATAACAATCATTAAAGGCACCATTTTACCGGCCCAATTGCCAATGCGTTGGATACCCCCGATAATAACAATGCCTGCGAAAATCATAATCGTAATACCAATCAAAAGCTTCGCTGTTCCTACTTCAAAACTTCCAATAAAGAAAGACGAGGTGCCTAAGGTTTCTTTGTTGATACCCAGATCAACAATTACTTGTGTAAGTTGATTGGCCTGAAAGATTGGAAGGCAACCCACCATAGCACATAGTGAAAATAAAATTGCAAGCGGTTGCCATTTTTTACCGAGTGCTTCTCGGATCACATACATGGGTCCCCCTTGAATAACGCCTTCTGAATCTTTTCCACGATACATTAATGCCAATGCACTTGTAAAAAAATTTGTAGACATCCCCACAAATGCAGTAACCCACATCCAAAATAATGCACCCGGTCCACCTAAAGAAATCGCTGCGGCAACTCCGGCAATGTTTCCCATCCCGACCGTAGAAGCCATTGCAGTAGATAAAGCTTGGTATGGATTGATTTGTCCCGGATCATTGGGATCGTTGTATTTTCCCCTCAGGATACTGATCGCGTGGCCAAAATATTTGTATTGGGTAAACCGTGAATAAATCAAAAAGAAAACCCCTCCCAGAATAAGCAGGAATGCGATAGGAAGATAAATACCGTTTGCGAGACTGCTTAGAAATTCACTCATTCTTTATGGTTTAGGCTGCAAAATAGAAAATTCTTTTTACTAGTCACCAGTATCTAGTTACAGGTTATTTGAATTGTTTCAGGTTAAAAGTTTCAGGTTGAAACAGTTGAACTTTTAACCTTTAACGTACAACATCTTTTTCCAACAACGAACAACTAAAAGCTAGCAAAGAAGCAATGCGCTACATAGCTGAAATAAAACCCGCGCACCCACATTGGCATCCCAATCATTATCTTTTCCTGGTGCAACTTCTGATAAATCAAAACCTATGATTTCCCTTTTTGATGTAACCAATTTCTTTAGTAAGTAAACAGCTTGATCATAATCAAGTCCTCCGGGAACAGGCGTGCCTGTGTTTGCACAAAGTTTAGGATCAAGTCCATCGATATCGAAACTGATGTATACTTTTTGTGGCAACTCTTTTATTATCCGGTCACAGATTTCATCCCATGTTGTTCCATTGAATTGCGCAGTTTTTAAATCTTCATCAAAAAAAACAGCAACCCTTCCCACGGAGCGTTTTACATTGTTTAATTCTTCTTCGCAGTAATCGCGAATGCCTACCTGAACAATGCGCGAAATAGACGGAAGCTTTAACGCATTGTACATGATGGATGCGTGTGAAGAGGTAAGGCCCTGATAAGCTTTTCGCAAATCCATGTGTGCATCAATGTGAAGAATGCCAAATCGCTCATGCTTTTCGTTCAATGCTTTTAGAAAGCCCAGCGGAGTGCTGTGATCACCACCCACTAAACCAACACGTTTGTTTTGTTGGAGTAGTCCTTTGGTGATTGTTTTTACATGGATGTTAAGGTTTTCACACGCCACATTGATTTGCTCAAGCAAGGGGTTTTCACTTTGCTCATTCTCCAAATAAGTAGAAACAAGAGAACGGATTTTGTTACTTTCTTCGATTAGTTCTTCTGCAATCGGCAACATACTAATCCCTTGTTTCCAGAAATCACCGTTGTCTTTTTGAAAGAGGTCAACCTGAATGGATGCGTCCAGAATTGCTTTGGGTCCATTTGCTGTTCCGGTATGGTAGGAAACAGTTGCTTCCCAGGGAACAGGAACAATTACTAATGCGGAATCTTCTGGCTCGCAAGGCAAACCAAATAGTTTTCCTTTCTGTCCTAAACCATTTGGGTCAAAATCTTCCGGAAATCCCACGCTGCTCATTTTATTAGTCGTTGCTGACTTCTGCGGGGAAAGTGTAACGGACCAATTCACCTTTTCCTTCATCCACGTGCGACCAGGAATTCAGGTTGAATTCAATGATCGCAATCCCACCAGTTTGTATATCCCCAATTTCAGCTTTCGAAACATATTCTGCCAGGTAGGAAATAGAAGGGTTATGCGCGACAATTGCAATGGATTTATGCTCATTTCCGAAATTGGCAATAACCGATAAAAAGGTTCGGGGGGAAGCATCGTAGAGCTCTGCTTCATACAGAATTTGATCGTGGTCGATTTGCAGCGTATCCGCAATGATGTGGGCAGTCGATTTTGCCCGGTTTGCCAAACTCGACACTATTATTTCGGGTTGATATCCTTCTTTTTTTAAAAAAGATCCAATGATGGCCGCTTCTTGTATTCCACGAGGGGTCAATTCACGCTCAATATCCGACTGACCTTGCTGTTTTTCAGCACTTTGGGCGTGGCGGAGAAGGTAGAGTTGAAGCGGCATAAAGGATGGTGTTTTTGGGCTTTTATTAGATTCAATTCAGGGTCAATAATAGGACGTAAATTTGATTTTTTAAAAAATTCATGATATTTGGGCACTTCAGTTGAATATTTTATCATGTCAAAGAACTTAGTAATCGTTGAATCACCCGCGAAAGCGAAGACCATAGAGGGGTATCTGGGAAAAGAATTTACGGTGGCGTCCAGCATGGGGCATATCCGCGATTTACCGAAAGGAAGTGGAGCCATTGATGTCGAAAATGGGTTTGAACCCACCTACGAGATCAGCCCTGATAAAAGGGAGGTCATTAACAGTTTGAAAAAGCTGGCAAAAAGTGCGGAATTGGTCTATTTAGCAAGTGACGAGGACCGTGAGGGGGAGGCGATTTCCTGGCATTTAAAGGAGGCACTCGACTTAAATGATAAAAATACGAGAAGGATTGTCTTTACCGAGATCACCAAAAATGCGATCCTTAATGCCATTCAAAATCCACGTGGTATTGATATCGATTTAGTAAACGCACAGCAAGCGAGACGTGTATTGGATCGGTTGGTGGGCTATGAATTGTCACCCATACTTTGGAAAAAAATCGGACCTAATTTATCTGCCGGAAGGGTGCAGTCTGTTACCGTGCGATTGGTGGTAGAACGTGAACGTGAAATTGTGGACTTTAAACCAGTCGATACCTTTAAGATTGCCGCAACCTTTGATTTGCCTGGGGGGAAACAATTAGTTGCTGAATTATCTGAGCGTTTCAAAACAGAAAAGGAAGCAACAGACTTTTTAGAATCTTGTAAGGGAGCTGAATACTCCATCGCGGATTTGCAAACCAAACCATTGAAGCGCTCACCCGCTGCACCGTTTACTACATCGACTTTACAGCAAGAAGCATCGCGTAAACTTGGTTTCTCGGTTATCCAAACCATGACGGTTGCCCAAAAGTTATACGAAGCGGGTAAGATCAGTTATATGCGTACCGACTCTGTTAACTTGTCGAAAGAAGCAGTAGATGGCGCGGTGAATCAAATCCAATCGGAGTATGGAAAGGAATTTGTACAAACACGTGTTTACAAAACCAAATCCGCAAGTGCGCAGGAAGCTCACGAAGCCATCCGACCAACCAATTTTGCTGTTACCGAGGCGGGTGCAGACCGAAATGCAGTCAGGTTATACGAGTTAATCTGGAAAAGAGCGATCGCCTCACAAATGGCAGATGCTCAGCTTGAAAAAACCACGGCTACCATTGCGATTTCAACAAATGATAGAACCTTGACCGCAACTGGTGAGGTGATCAAGTTTGAAGGATTCCTGAAAGTGTACATGGAATCTACCGATGACGAAGAGGAGGAAGAAAACAGTAAGATGTTACCACCACTTAGTGTGGGACAAATACTGGAGTTGGACGCGATTGTAGGAAAGCAAATTTTCTCGCGTCACCCTGCACGCTATACGGAAGCAAGCCTTGTGAAGAAGTTAGAGGAACTTGGTATTGGTCGACCTTCTACGTATGCGCCAACTATTACCACCGTGCAAAAACGTGGGTATGTAGTGAAAGAACCACGGGAAGGAGTGGAGCGAAATTACACTGTCTTAAAACTAAAAGACGATTCAATTTCAAAGAAAACAGAAACGGAAATTACTGGGGCTGAAAAAAACAAGTTGTTCCCGACCAACACGGCCATGATCGTAAATGATTTTCTGGTGGAACATTTTCCAAACGTTACGGATTATGCGTTTACTTCTGAAATCGAACAGGAGTTTGATGAGATCGCCAATGGCAAATTGGATTGGCGAAAAATGATCAAAGATTTCTATACACCTTTTCACAAGAAAGTAGAAACCACTGAAGAAGTAGAACGTTCTTCAGTTGGTCGTTCACGCGAATTAGGAGTTGATCCGAAAACCGGAAAGAACATTTACGTGAAGCTTGGAAAGTTTGGTGCGTATGTACAGTTGGGTGAAAACCCCGATGATAACGGAGGCGAAAAACCAAAGTTTGCGAGTTTACGTCCAGGGCAATTTATTGAGAACATCACGATTGAAGATGCATTAGAGTTATTCAAACTTCCGCGCGAAGTGGCAGCCTTCGAAGAGCTTCCGGTGGTCGTGAATATCGGCAGATTTGGACCCTACATTTTACACAATAAAAAATTCGTTTCCATTCCGAAAGGGGAGGATCCGTATGTGATAACTGGTGAGCGTGCCGTTGAATTGATAAAAGATAAGCGTATTGCCGATGCCAATAAGCTGATCAAAAAATTTGACGAGAATCCGGATATCGAAGTCTTGAATGGTCGCTTTGGTCCTTACATAAAAGCGGGAAAGAAAAATGTGAAGATCCCGAAAGACAAAGAACCGAAAGACTTAACCTTGGAAGAGTGTATCGCACTGGCCGATGCCACTCCTGAGAAGAAGGGTAGGTTTGGTCGGTTTGCCAAGAAAGAAGCAGAACCAAAAACTGCAACGAAAAAAACCGCTCCTAAAAAACAAACCGCGAAAAAGAAAGTTGCCAAGAAAACAACATCAAAACTCAAGGTGAAAAAAGCAACGGTAAAGCGTGCGGCAGCAAAGAAGAAAACAAAGTAGTTGTTAGTTTAGTTGTTTCAGGTTTCAAGTTTCAGGTTTGGTTTCTGGTTCCCTGTGAATTCTTGTGCATAGTAGCTTGCAATACGAAAGTCTAATATCTAATGTCTTGTGTCTTGCGTCTAATTTAAAATGAAAAAACTCGTAGTCCTTACCGGAGCAGGTATTAGTGCTGAAAGTGGAATCCCTACTTTCCGTGATGCTGATGGATTGTGGGAAGGACATGATGTAAATGAGGTTGCTACTCCAGAAGGATGGACGCGAAATCCACAGCTAGTATTGGATTTTTATAACCAAAGAAGGAAGAAGGCACTTGAAGTAAAACCCAATCGCGGACATGAGATTCTTGCCGAGTTACAATCCCATTTTGAGGTAACGGTCGTAACACAAAATGTCGACAACCTGCATGAACAAGCTGGTTCCACAAATGTTATTCATCTTCATGGTAGTTTATTTGAATCGCGCAGCAGCGATGATCCTGCTTTGATTTATCCAATTGATGGATGGGAATTGAAGTGGGGTGATGTATGTGAAAAGGGTTCACAACTGAGACCTAATATCGTTTGGTTTGGTGAGTTGGTACCTATGATTGAAGTGGCTGCGAAAGTTTGTACAAAAGCAGACGTTTTTCTTGTGGTGGGCACGAGCATGATGGTGTATCCGGCCGCCAGTTTAATTGACTATGTTTCGCACGAAACTCCCAAGTATGTAATTGACCCAAGGCTTCCACAGATGGGTTTCATCCCGTATCTTACTTCCATAGAAGAAAAGGGTAGTGTAGGGTTGGAAAAGATAAAGCAGGAGCTGATCGATCTTTCAAAATAATGTTGCTCGCACTCGACATCGGAAATTCAGACATTAC
>JBGTGG010000396.1:0-1687 GCA_041746855.1 Cyclobacteriaceae bacterium
TTAAGCGGAATCACCATCGAATCGGTAGGGGCAGAAGGTAAATGCATTGCCAAAATAGACGGCAAAGTGCTCTTTTTAAAGGGCGGTGCACCGGGCGATCTCGTGGAGGTAAAGATCACCAAAGTAAAAAGTAGTTTTTTAGAGGGTCAGATTGTAAAAATCAACACCGAATCAGCATTACGGGTTCATCCGTTTTGCAGCCATTATGGAACCTGTGGCGGCTGCTCTTTCCAGCATTTAAATTACGAAACCCAGCTTTTCTACAAGCAAAAGCAAGTTGTCGACAATCTCGAACGCATTGGCGGACTAATACTTCCCCCGATCCAACCCATCCTTCCCTCTGCTAAGACACAATACTATCGCAATCGGTTGGACTTTACCTTCACGTTTCAACGGTGGCTTACCTGGGAAGAAATGGAAGCAAAAGTCCCTTTCGGGGAACCGGGACTCGGCTTTCATATGCCCAAAAGCTTTGACAAAGTTTTTGATGTGAAAGAATGCTATTTGTTAGCCGATCCAGCAAATGCAATTCGGTTGGCCGTGAAAGATGAAGCGATCAAAAATAATATTCCTTTTTTCGACTTGCGTAAACAAACCGGATTTCTCCGAACACTTACGCTTCGCATCGCCAACACTGGGGAGATCATGATCATTTTGCAAGTAGCCAATGATACCCTGAAGTGGGTAGATCAAATCCTCTCACGGTTGGAAAACGAATTTTCACAAATCACCTCCTTCAATTATATCGTCAACACCAAACGCAATGATACATTTCAGGATCAGGAAGTGATTTGCTGGAAAGGCAACCCGTACATCACCGAACAAATGAAAAGCAGCGATGGTACCCGCGACTTGCAATTCCGCGTGGGCGCTAAATCATTTTACCAAACCAATTCAGACCAGGCATACGAACTCTATAAAGTAGCAGCAGATTTTGCTGAACTCAATGGAAACGAACGTGTGTACGATTTATATACCGGAACCGGAACCATTGCCAACTTCGTAGCCGGAAAATGTAAAGAAGTAATTGGACTGGAGTATGTATCCGAAGCCATCGAAGATGCAAAAGTGAATTCAACAATAAATAATATTACAAACACCAAGTTTTTTGCCGGGGATATTAAAGACTTGCTCGATGATGCCTTTCTGAACAAACATGGAAAACCCGATGTGATCATTACCGATCCACCACGAGCCGGTATGCACGAAGACGTTTGCAAGATGCTGTTAAATGCCGCCCCTCAAAAAATTGTGTATGTCAGTTGCAACCCCGCCACACAAGCCCGCGATTTGAAAATACTAGCGGAAGATTATATGATCACGAAAGTAAGACCAGTCGATATGTTTCCGCATACGATGCACGTGGAAAACGTGGTGTTACTTGTTAGAATTTAGTTGGTAGTTGTTAGTTGGTAGATATTAGCGTTTCCTACTACTAACTACCAACTAACAACTATTAACTATATCTGGTATCTTGCGTCTAATGTCTTATGTCTAACCTCTACCCTCCATGCGTCAAAAATTATTAAGTGAAGGTGCTAAAGAACTGAGTTATGAAATCCGTGAAATCGTTAAGAAGGCGGAAGAAATAAAAAAACTTGGTCAGCCCATTTATTGGGAAAATATTGGCGACCCGATTCAAAAACTACATCCCTTACCGGAATGGATCAAGAAGATTGTATCCGAT
>JBGTGG010000397.1:0-2051 GCA_041746855.1 Cyclobacteriaceae bacterium
GCATTATTAACGGGATTGGAACCCGATGATTTTAAAAAAACCTTTATCCATCCCGCATCTGGAAAAGAAGTACCAATGGATCGGCAAATTGCATTGTATGCGTGGCATGGCCTTCATCACATAGGCCACGTTAAATTGGTGATAAAATAAAAACTGTGGATTACATTCCTCCACTTTTCCTTTTTAACAATCATTTAGAAACCATCTACCCTGCGCTGCTACGTAAAGTTACGCTTCAACCCTATCAACGCGAACGTATCACAACACCTGACGATGATTTTTTAGACCTTGATTGGATTACACAAGGTTCAGAAAAAGTAGTAATCATTTCGCATGGCCTGGAAGGAAATACAACCCGTGCCTACATAAAAGGAATGGCGAAAGTCATGCTCGCTAATGGATTTGACATACTCGCCTGGAACTATCGTGGATGCAGTGAAGAACTTAACAAGCAAAAAATATTTTACCACAGTGGCGCCACCGAGGATCTGGAAGTGGTCGTTTCGCACGCAATAAAAAAGGGCTATACCTCAATCTATCTTGTGGGATTTAGTCTGGGTGGAAACTTAACCTTAAAATATTTAGGAGAGAACCGGACCAAACATCCTCACCTCAAAAAAGCTACTGCGCTTTCGGTTCCGATGGACTTGGGTTCAAGTTGTGATGCCATTTCAACGCCTCGTAATTTTTTATATTCCAACAGGTTTCTAAAAAGCCTGGTCGATAAAGTGATTCGCAAATCAAAAATCTGGAATGATATTGATGTAACACCACTCGCTAAAATAAAAACCCTTCGGGGATTTGATGATGCTTTCACGGCACCCATTCATGGGTTTCAAGATGCAGCCGACTACTATCAACAATGTAGTTCCTTGCATTTCGTAAATGATATTTCCATTCCAACCCTTATTGTGAATGCTGTGAATGATCCCTTTTTAAGCAAAGAATGCTATCCTGTTGATTTATTAAAGAATCATGCCTCGGTAAAATTTGAAATGCCAACCCATGGTGGACACGTGGGTTTTGCACAATTTGGTCAAAATGGATTATATTGGTCGGAACAGCGAACGCTACAATTTTTAAAAGATGATTGACCGGTACAGTATAGCAGCTTCACGCGAACAACTTGAAAAACGTTTTGGTGTGGATGTGCCGGAATATTTTAAGCCACGCTATAACTGCGGACCAACACAATTGCTTCCGGTGATTACCGGAAGTGCATCAACGGGTGTCTCTACATTCTATTGGGGCATGCACCCTGCATTCGCAAAACAAAAAAACCTAAGCGAACGCATCATCAATCAACACGCAGAACAGATAACTGAAAAACCTGCGCTAAAAAAAAATTTAATGAAGCACCGGTGTATTATTCCTGCTGATGGCTTCTTTGGATGGAAAAAAGTAGGTAAGAAAACAATGGTTCCTCATCGGTTTACTTTAGTCGATAATAACCTGTTTTCAATGGCCGGAATATGGGCTGAGTTTGAAAATGAAAAAGATGAAGAGATCCATACGTTTAGCGTGATCACGTTGTCTGCCAATGAAGCTGTTCTACCCGTACAGGAAAGGATGCCAGTGATTTTTACAACCGAGCAAGAGAAGTTGTGGCTAGATAGCAAAACACCCGAACACATCTTAATGGAATTATTAAAAACGTATCCATCAGAATTGTCAAGCTATACAGTTTCTTCAGGCATCGCGGATATCAAAAATGATTTTGCTTCCCTACTAAGACCTGCTCCGGCAAGTGACCAGCATGGAAATTTGACATTATTTGATTAGTGCTGTTCAAAAGAGAATAGGTTATTCCTAAAAATATTTTGGATAAGAAAAGCTCCCTAATAATCAGTTTTGAAACAAAATTAAAAATGAATTATCTTTGTTTATGACCGTTAAAATCAACAAAAAGGATTCTGATAGTCCGTAAACATACCACTAAATTACACTAAGGATAAGGTTATCAAATAGATTCACCGAATACCTTCTGTTCAGCTTGAAGCAGAACTCATCAAGGTATAATTGCAAATACTTTTCTTTGATCACATGATAGA
>JBGTGG010000398.1:0-2562 GCA_041746855.1 Cyclobacteriaceae bacterium
GGAAAAGTCGTAAATCGAAAAACAGGCACCACCAACTTTGACACAAAACAATTCAAGAATTACCTGGAAGAATTGGCCAGTGAATAAAAACTTGATCAAATAAACTTGTTTTCGTTTTCATTTTATTCTTAATTTCCGGTCTACTAAAACAAACAGACCATGGGGATTTGGGACCGCATTAAGAATGAATTAATTGATATTATCGAGTGGACGGACGATAGTTCGAACACGATGGTGTGGCGGTTTCCGCGTCATCAAAACGAAATTAAAACAGGGGCTAAACTTACCGTTCGCGAAAGTCAGGTAGCCGTGTTTGTTAACGAAGGTCAAATCGCAGATGTTTTTCTGCCTGGCCTTCATACACTTACAACCCAAAACATGCCCATCCTCACAACCCTGAAAGGATGGAAGTATGGTTTCAATAGTCCGTTTAAGGTTGAGGTGTATTTTGTCAACACAAAAAATTTCACCGATCAAAAATGGGGAACCAAAAACCCGATTATGTTGCGCGATGCCGAATTTGGCCCTATCCGGTTGCGGGCTTTTGGAACCTATGCGTTAAAAGTAGTTGATGCTGGAAAATTCATTAAAGAAATCGCGGGTACAAAAGCGCATTTCACAACTGAAGAAGTAACGGATCAACTTCGCAATCTGATCATTACACGTTTTACCGATGCTGTAGCAGAAAGCAAAATTCCAATACTCGATCTGGCAGCCAATTATGATGAGCTATCAAAATTTATTGGCAGCAAAGTGAATCCTGAATTTGGTGAATATGGATTGGAGATCACTAAATTCCTGGTGGAGAACATCTCCCTTCCACCCGAAGTGGAACAAGCCCTCGACAAACGAAGTAGCATGGGCATCGTTGGCAACTTAAATCAGTACGCTCAATTCCAGGCAGCCAACGCAATGGAAGCCGCTGCCAAGAATCCCTCAGGTGGTGGTGCCTCCGATGGAATAGGACTTGGGATGGGCTTCGCAATGGCCGGGCAGATGGGACAAATGTTCAATCAAAATCAGCAAAACCAAAATCAACAAAGCCCCCCTCCTCTTCCGGGTGGCAACGTTCAGTTTTTTGTGGCAATCAACGGCCAACAACAAGGACCTTTTACACTGGATACATTAAAGCAAATGGTTCAATCCGGAAGTTTGAAAACTGATTCTTTGCTCTGGAAACAAGGGATGGCCAACTGGTTGAAGGCTTCTGATATCACCGAAGTAAACGATTTGTTTGGAGCGGTTCCCCCACCCCTTCCTCCTCAATAAGCTTCGCTAGTCAATGGGGGATTTTGTAGAATCAACACACGCGATCAGTGATGAACTCGCCTGCGCAGGCTGCGGGTCAATACTCCGGTTTAAGCCAGGCTCCACACATTTGGTATGTGAATATTGTGGTAACGATAATGAAATTGCCAGTCCTGAAATTGCCGGCAAGGTAGAAGAACAATGCCTGGAAGATTTTCTTGCCAACAATTTTGAGGAGGAAGAAAAAATTCAAACGACCGTAGTGAAATGCAATGCCTGTGGTGCCAGTTCAACCCTTGATCCAAAAATCAGTTCTGACAAATGTCCGTTTTGTGATACTACCCTTGTAATCAAAAATGGAGAGAGCAAACTGTTGCACAAGCCTCAATATGTTTTGCCCTTTGGCTTAAACGATCAACAAGCATTAAGCAATTTCAAAAACTGGTTACAAAAACTATGGTTTGCGCCAACCGATCTAAAGCATTATGCCGATCGTGCTGATAAGCTTAATGGAATGTACCTTCCCTACTGGACTTTCGATTGCTCTACATCATCAAGTTACACCGGGCAACGTGGTGAAGATTATCAAACAACCGAATCGTATCAAGCCCATGAAAATGGGCGAAGTGTTACCAAAACCCGTACGGTCACTAAAACGCGCTGGTATCCGGCATCTGGAAATGTTTCGAATGTATTTGATGATTTATTAATTGAAGCAACCCAATCACTACCACAACCCAAACTTCGTGAACTTGAGCCGTGGGATTTGGATAAGCTGATGCCATATGATGATAAATATCTCAGTGGATTCAGAACGGAAACCTATTCGGTGGATGTGAAATCCGGTTATCAGGGAGCCAAAGAAAGAATGGAAGATGCCATTCACTATTCGGTACGACAAGATATTGGAGGCGACCGACAAAATATTTTTTTTGTAAACACTACCTACAAAGATCCAACCTTTAAGCATGTGTTGCTCCCCGTGTGGGTCAGTGCCTATAAATTCAAAGACAAGGTATATCAGTTTATGATCAATGCCCGTACAGGCGAAGTACAAGGCGACAGGCCATATAGTACTGTGAAAATTGGATTGACGATTTTTGTGGGGTTGGTAATTGTGTTGTTGATTTATCTATTTGCGAAATAGTTGCTAGTTACTTTTTAGTCATTTCCATTTCTGATAGTCCGTAAACATACCACTAAATTACACTAAGGATAAGGTTATCAAATAGATTCACCGAATACCTTCTGTTCAGCTTGAAGCAGAACTCATCAAGGTATAATTGCAAATACTTTTCTTTGATCACATGATAG
>JBGTGG010000399.1:0-5071 GCA_041746855.1 Cyclobacteriaceae bacterium
ACAAAAAGAATTTATGGAACATCGGGAAATAGTTTTGTTGCCGTAGTTGAATTTGGTGAAAAGGTAAAAGCAAAATCAATAATGGCAGGTGGGCAAAGTGGTGATCCGACTTCGCCACACTTTGATGATCAGGCACAACGCTATGCGGATGTTAAATTTAAGGACGTTGCCTATTATCGTGAGGATGTTGAGAAAAGGGCAAAAGTAAAATACCATCCGGGGGATAAATAATTTGAACTTTACTTAAACATAGCTCACTAATTCCTCCAACTGCTGAGCTAATTTCTATTTTTCTACAACAGCATGGTTCACAATCTCTTCATAGCGATTGAAAAACTCGTCCCATTTGGTAGCATAGATGGCATTGGTCAAAACGATACAAACCATGTTGCGTTGCGGGTCAATCCAAAAACGAGTTTGCCAAAATCCATCCCATCCAAAGCGTCCTTTCTTTTGACCCAACACACCATCGCTAGTATACACTGAACCACCATATCCGAATTGTGAATTTTCACCCACATATAAAGAGTTAATTTGGTTGGTCATCATTTGCTTTACTGTTTCTTCTTTGAGGATTCGGTTTCCATTTCCTTCACCTTTGTTGAGGAGTGCACTTGCAAATTTTAAATAATCGGTAGCGGTAGAGCTTAATCCACCACCACCACTAAAATACGTTTTAAAACCCTGAACGGGATAATCCTCACGATTGATTTCGGGAAAACCGGTAGGGTCAAAGTCCTTCGTAAACCACACATCTACCAGTCGATCTGCTTTTTCCTCCGGTAAATAAAAGTAGGTATCCGTCATGTTGAGCGGAGAAAAAATATTTTCCTGCAGGTATCGATCAAGCGGCATTCCTGAAACCACTTCCACAACGTATCCTAAAACATCAATGCTAATACCATAGGTAAATTTTGTTCCGGGATCATGCAAGAGCGGAAGCTTGCCCATTTTTGGAACGTTGGTTTTTAGATGCACTGAGTCTTTCGTCCACGCTTCTGTAATTCCGAAAGGAGCATACACAGCCCCAACCATGGGATCGAATGCACCATAACCAAGTCCGGAAGTATGCGTGAGTAAATGATGGATTGTAATTTCGCGAGCAGCGGGACGTGTAGTGTATGTGGAATTGTTGGAATTAAAATTTTCAAAAACCTGTGGATTCTTAAATTCGGGAATGTATTTCGAAACCGGATCTGTGGTATTTATTTTCCCTTGCTCAACTAATTGCATAACGGCTACCGAGACAATCGGTTTGGTCATGGACGCCATTCTGAAAATGTGGTCTGTGGTAAGCGGTTCTGTTTTTTCGCGATCAGCATATCCAATCGCCTTCTGATAAACAATTTCATTGTCTTTGGCAATCAATGCCACACCACCTGCAATAAACTGGCTGTCGATTGCCCATTGAAGGTGGTCATCGATTAAGGCAAGCGAATCATAAAGTATTTCTGCCGTTTCGGATTTTGTATCTGCTGGGCGAGTACAAGCGAAAGTTGTGAAAAGAAGGAGGATCAATAGAATGTTTTTCATTTCTTATTATTTCGTGATGAGCAATATACGGTAATATTTCAAAAAATTTTCAAACGATAGTTGAGACTTTACAGAAAGGAAACGTAACTTTCGTCAACTTAAAACGCTTACGATTATGTCAAAAGGAAAAGACGCCAAAAAGGACAAAAAGAAAGAGCCGCAGAAAACAGCTAAGGAAAAGAAAGAAGCGAAACGCGAGAAGAAAGCGAGTAAACGGTAAGGTATTTTAACAGACTTTTTCACCAACGTATTTTAGGTTAAAATGCGTTGGTGTTTTTATTTCAACACTACTATCTACTTTATGAATACATTGGAGTTTGCAAATGGTGATAGCATGCCTGCCTTGGGATTGGGCACATGGAAGTCGAAGCCCGGTGAAGTATTTGGCGCAATTCTTTCCGCTATTAACATCGGGTATCGCCATATTGATTGTGCACCGATTTACGGTAATGAAAAAGAAATTGGCGAGGCATTAAAGAAATGTTTTGATGATAAAATCGTGAAGCGTGAAGAGGTGTGGATTACTTCCAAACTATGGAATGATCAACATCATCAAGAGGAGGTTGTTCCCGCATTGAAAAACACACTGCAAGATTTACAGCTTGAGTATCTGGATTTATTTTTGATTCACTGGCCGGTAGTGGTAAAGAAAGGCTTGTATCGACCAGGAAGTGCTGACGGGTTTATTTCGTTGAAAGAATTACCAATTGGTGATACATGGATGGGAATGGAGACAGCGCTGGAAAAAAGTCTGGCTCGGCATATCGGTGTTTCTAATTTTAGTGTTAAGAAGTTAGAAGCGTTGGTTGCAGGTGCGAAAGTAAAACCGGAAATGAACCAGATTGAAATGCATCCCTATTTATCCCAACCGGAAATGGTTTCATTCTGCAATAAAAACAGCATTCATCTCACGGCCTATTCACCGTTGGGTTCTTTCGATCGTTCACCCAAAGTAAAACGAATGGATGAACCCGTTTTGATGAATGACTCCATCCTTTCTGCAATTGCAGAAGAACATGGGTGCACAGCGGCTCAAGTGTTGATAGCATGGGCGATGAAGCGTGGTACCGCAGTGATTCCAAAATCCGTTAGCCCTGAGCGATTGAAACAAAATTTTGAAGCAACTCACGTTTCACTTACTGCTACCAACATGGAAGAGATTAATACACTCAACAAGCATTACCGATACATTGATGGCTCGTTCTGGACACCAGAGGGCAGTCCGTATACGATTGCGAATCTTTGGGATGAGTGAGTAATGTTGTTCAAAGACAGTTGGAGTTATAGGGAAAAGTTGTGAATAAGTTTGTTGTTTGGCGTTGTATTGATGACAACATTAAAGAAATTGTTGGTGGTTAAATGGGGCTGAGTTCCCTTATTTGCTTTTCACCTTTTCAGGTGTTATTCTTGAGATTAGATTATCGATTGTTGGCATGAATTGGTTCTTGGATAAGGAAAATAGGATACCGTTAATTGGATTGTTCGCATGGAGCTTACTTTCGTTTGCTGTACTCAATATCGCGATACAATTATTTCAGGATTTTTTTAGAGCTGTATTGGTTGGTGGATTTTTTTGCTCGCTATTGAATTCTTTTTTTTTATTATCCTACTACAGATTTCGAATAGGGATGAACAAGGTTTTGTTTTTTACCTTAATTTACATACTATTTTTTCTACTTTTTCAAGGAATATTTGACTCAACTATTGTTTTGAATGATCTGGTAATCGTTGGAAAGTACTTCATATTTGGATTTACGCTATTGTTTTGGAATATTTCTATAAGCCTAATAATGAAATTTCTAAGGAATGCTAAAAGATAATTTATACGTATATGTTTTAGCTGTTTATTTTCTGGTAATTGGGCTTGATGTTATCAAGTTGATCCGGCTCATAAAAAAGCCACCTTTGGATTTTAATATTAGTAGGTATTTTTTTAGAATTCACTTAATTGTTCTTTTTTGTGGAGTCGTGTTGTGTATAGTATTAGTAGCATTTGAGGTTAATATTTTTAAATATTCAGCTCCTATTGAGTACGCCCGTTATAAGGAAATCTCTTTAAATAATTTTGATGGATTTAAAATTCCGGGGCAAAAACTGCAAGGAGATAATCGATTTGCTTTTATTACAACGAACATCGAGCAACACATTGAGGGAGATCAGATAGTGGTTACATCTTTTTTTCATCCCTCAAGATCATATGTATATATCGATAATCTTCAAAATGAGAGTTTACTTCGGCATGAGATTTATCATTTCCATATAACAGAAGTTTGGGCAAGGGAATTGAGAAAGAAAATTATGAATCTAGGTGAAATTCCAAGTGATGAAGAATTGGATTTTATCTATGCAGGATTGGTTAAAAGTTTAAATGAAATGCAAAGAGAATACGATTACGATACGGATCATGGTTATTTATTAGGTAAGCAAATCAAGTGGCAGGAAACGGTTGATAGCCTTCTAAACATTCTTGAACCATACAAAGAACCAGTTATCCAATTTTGATATATTTGACCGTTAAAAATACAATTATGAATTTCCGATTTATCGCCTTGATAATCCCAGGCCTACTGCTTAACAGCTGCTCCAGTAGTTACGATTCCAGATTTCCAATGGAAAAGAGATTCTGGACTCCCGAGGACTATGATGAAGTAACCCTACAGATTCAGTATTATACCCCGGAAGGGCAACGATTTCCTGAAATAAGCAATCCTGAAACAGAACATATATTCAGGAAAATGATTGATAGACAAAACTTCCTTGTTGTGCTCGAAGATGATCAGTTGGGAGTGAAACACAAGAATGCAGTTGCAGGGAAATTTTTTGATGAGTATCGTGACATGGTAAAAATTTATTATCAAACGGATCGTCAGGATAAGTTTGTTTATGGAATGGAGTTAATTGAACTTTTAAAATTTGGCCTTGAATTGCAGTTACATTATTTCAGATTGGGAAATGAGGAGATATTAATGGAAGCTGATGATCCTAAAGCTTCGAGAATCCGGAGCATCATCAATTCAAATGAGGATACGGCATTTGGGAATTTTAATAATTACCTTGACTTAGTGAATAACGAAAGCGCTTTTGATGAAAGTGAATTGAATTCTTTTGTTATTGGAATTGATTCCTATTTTCCAAGATTGTTTGAAACATTCCCAAACGGTAATTTGAATATAACTAAGAAGAAGACTGATTTAATGCTAAAGAAGGTAAAGAGTCCAAGCGTTCAAAATTCACTTCAAAATTTACTCTCTTTAATTGAAAGATTATTGGTAGAAAAATCAAATGACATCAATTAATTAATTTTAGATCATTCTTTAATCAAGCCTAAGTAGTAGAAAGGCCAGATATTATCATGGCCTTTCTTGCGTTCGACTGAAAAATGCTGATGCATTTAGTCAATCACATTTCCTTCTTTGTCAAACTTTACAGTTTTAGTCTCAGTCTCTTTTTTGAGTTCTACCTCAAAATTTTCTTTCAACGTGTACTTATATGCCTGGCTGATTTCCCATCCCTGATAATCTTCCTTGACCGCTGTTTT
>JBGTGG010000400.1:0-10982 GCA_041746855.1 Cyclobacteriaceae bacterium
CATTGATAAAAATTATGTAAATGGTCTTAAAATTAAAGCAAACAACGTGAGAATACTCAATTCTGTCGCTACCTTTAAAAAAAGAATTTATATATGGTCAATATTCTCGTCCCTACTGATTTTTCAGACTTGTCGAAAGTAGCAATCAAGTACGCCTTAAAAATGGCAAAAAACCTGAATGCTAATGTCACACTTCTTCATGTTATTATCCGGATACAACCAACACGCGCCAGCGTGCGCTTTAAATTGCAATCACTCGAGCGGGAGATGGACAAGTACACAAATGAGGATTTAGAAGATTTAAAGTCCACCGTTTCCAAATGGAATAAGGGTGGGATACCGGTTCAATACAAAATTGCTAAAGGCAATAATTTCCATGATACGGTTAAAGCTGAAGCTAAAAAATTAAGGTCCGGATTAATTGTAATGGGTACGCGGGGAGCGAGTGGACTGAAAAAAGTTGTAGTGGGGACCAACACTACAGCCGTGATCGAGCGTAGTATCATCCCTGTGTTAGCAATACCCGAACTGGCAACACATGCGGGTTTTAAAAAAATTGTTTATGCTACTGACCTCAAGGATGTCGATAGGGAAATAATCCGCCTTAAGCCTTATCTGGAAATTTTTAGTTCATCTGTGCATGTTGTGCACGTAGTGGATAATGAGAAAAGGATTGAACCTGCACGCGACATTATTGCAACAGCTTTTCAGGAATTTGATTCAAAGAAGTTGAAAATAGAGGTGTTGGTAAATAAGGATATTGGTAAAGCGTTGGATGAATATTTGCTCGAACAAAATGCTGATTTAGTTTGCATGTTCACCCATCATCATAGTTTTTACGACAAGCTGTTCAATAGAAGCCAGACAAAAAAGATTGCCTTTCAGAGTAAGGTGCCGTTGCTGGCGTTTAAGTAGAGCACAAGACTTTAAACGCAAGACATTAGACAATAGATTATTGTTATTGTCACCGGTTGCCAGTTGCTAGTTACCGGTAACCTGAAACCGGAAACTTGTAACAAATTTAGAATTCAGCACTCCCCGGAAACCTCGGAAAAGGTATAACATCACGAATGTTGGTCATGCCCGTTACAAATTGAATCAACCGTTCAAAACCCAATCCAAATCCACTATGTGGAGCAGAACCAAATTTCCGTAGTTCAAGATACCACCACAGCTCTTTTTCAGGAAGACCCATTTCGTTGATTCGCTTTACGAGATTATCATAACGCTCTTCACGTTGCGACCCACCAATGATTTCTCCAATGCCGGGGAACAAAACATCCATGGCAGCAACGGTTTTCCCATCATCGTTTTTACGCATGTAAAATGCCTTGATGCCCATCGGGTAGTTATAAAGGATTACGGGTGTTTTGAAGTGCTTCTCTACCAGAAAACGCTCATGTTCGGATTGTAAATCAACGCCCCATTCTTCAATCGGATACTGGAATTTTTTCTTTTTATTAGGAGTAGAATTTTTAAGGATTTCGATTGCTTCTGTATAGGTCAACCGCACAAAATCATTTTCGGTCACAAATTTTAAACGATCCAACAATCCAAGTTCATTACGTTGTTGTTGGGGTTTTGCTTGCTCTTCTTCGGCTGCACGCTTGTCTAAAAACTCCAGGTCATCCACGCAGTTATCCAATGCATATTGGCATAAATATTTTAGGAAAGACTCCGCCAGGTTCATGTTGTCCTGGATATCATAGAATGCCATCTCCGGTTCAATCATCCAGAACTCCGCCAAGTGCCGGGTTGTGTTTGAGTTCTCTGCTCGAAATGTTGGACCAAAAGTGTAGGTATCGCTCAAGGCCATTGCGTATGTCTCTACTTCCAATTGACCTGAAACGGTGAGGTTTGTTTCTCGCCCAAAAAAATCTTTTTTATAATCGATATGGCCATCTTCAGTCCTGGGTGCCTTGTCGGGATTTAAGGTTGTGACCTGGAACATGGCTCCGGCCCCTTCTGCATCCGAACCGGTAATAATCGGGGTGTGGATATAAAAAAATCCTTTTTCATTGAAGAATTTGTGCACGGCAAAGGCCATTGCATGACGGACCCGCATTACGGCTCCAAAAGTGTTGGTCCTTGCCCGCAAATGGGATATCTCCCGCAGAAACTCCAGGGAATGTTTTTTGGGTTGAAGTGGATATTTTTCGGGGTCACTATCTCCCAAAATCTCAAGTTGGTCAACTTTTAATTCCACAGTTTGCCCTTTGGCAGGAGATGCCTCAAGTTTTCCGACAATAGAAACACAGGCTCCCGTGGTAATACGTTTTAAAAGAGCCTCATCCGTTTGTATGAAGTCGACAACCGCCTGAATATTTTTTATCGTTGATCCATCATTCAGTGCAATAAACTGATTGTTTCGAAAAGTTCTTACCCATCCTTTGACCAATACTTGTTGACCTTTGGGCTCGGTCGCTAAAAGTTCTGCTATTTTTATTCGTTCCATACCACGATAATTGGGTCGCAAAAAACGACAATTTCGATGGCTTTGTCAAAGTTTTGATAAATTTGCTGGAACATCAAAAACCATACATGCAAAAACTCGGGTTAAACCAGTCCTTACAACAAAAACTGTCGCCACAGCAAATTCAGTTTATCAAATTGTTGCAGGTTCCTACTGCGGAGCTGGAAGCCCGTGTGGAGGAAGAGCTGGAATCCAACCCTGCCCTGGAAGAAGGAGAAGATGAGCGCGATGACGATGATCAGGAGGATACTGAGTATTCCGAAACTTCGGGCGGTGAAGAGGAAGTGGATATCAAAGATTATCTGCGGGATGATGATTATAAAAGCTTCAAAACTTTTGATGGTAACGATGATGATGAGCGGGAGATGCCGATCCCGATGGTTTCTTCCCTGCATGAGCAGTTGATGACCCAGCTTGATTTTCTTGGCCTCAGCGATGAAGATTACATCATTGGAAAGCAACTGGTGGGCAGTATTGAAAGCGATGGTTATATCCGTAGGGATTTAGATTCGATCGTGAATGACCTGGCGTTTGCGCAAGGTGTGGAAACCAGCCTGGAAAAGGTTGAGGGCGTTCTGAAAAGAATCCAAAATTTTGATCCTGCTGGGATAGCCGCGCGAAACCTTCAGGAATGCTTGTTGCTTCAGCTGGACCGAATGGACAATGGCCATGATATTGATGTGGCGGTTGCAAAAAAAATCATCACCGAATGTTATGATGAATTCACGAAGAAGCACTTTCAGAAGATCCAGAAAAAATTAGACACGGAAGATGAGGATTTTGTGAAGGATGCGATGGAGCTGATCATAAAACTTAATCCGAAGCCCGGTAGTGGAAGTGGAGGAGGCTCTGGTCGCAATCATTACATCATTCCCGATTATATTTTGACCAACACTAATGGAAAATTAGACCTGGCACTGAATAGTCGAAACGCACCGGAATTGCGCATCAGTCGCTCGTATAATGAAATGTTTTCTGCTTACGATAAAAGCGACAAGAAAGATAAGAAACTAAAAGAAGCCGTTTCCTTTGTGAAGCAAAAGCTGGACGCTGCAAAATGGTTTATCGATGCAATCAAGCAGCGGCAGCATACCTTGCTGCGAACTATGCGGGCTATTGTTGACTATCAATATGAATTTTTCCAGGAAGGCGATGAAACCAAGCTTCGCCCGATGATCTTAAAAGATATTGCGAGCATTATCAACATGGATATTTCCACTATTTCGCGTGTGGCGAGCAGCAAAGCGATCCAAACAGATTTTGGTATTTACCCATTAAAATATTTTTTCTCTGAAGGCATTACGACCGATTCAGGAGAAGAAGTGAGCAGCAGGGAAGTGAAGCAAATTATCAAGGATATTATTGGTGAAGAGGACAAGAAAAAACCACTTTCCGATGATAAACTTGAAAAAATATTGAATGGAAAAGGATATAACATCGCGCGTAGAACGGTGGCAAAATATCGCGAACAGCTAAATATTCCTGTAGCCCGATTGAGAAAAGAGTTGTAGTGGATATAGCAGCACGAATAATTTCCATACTTTTTCATCCACTCTTGATGGCCACCTATCTGGTGCTTATCCTTTTTGGTTTTTTTCCGATCGCTGTTTTTCCATTGAGTGTAAACTCCTTTCGCGGATTTGCATTGTTAATCTTTATCAGCACGTTTGTTTTTCCAGTACTGAATATTCTTTTCTTTAAACTTTTTGGTTCTATTCAATCATTGAGTATGCCAACACGTGAAGAACGCGTGATTCCGTTTGTGTTCATTGCTATCCTTTACGGGGTTATTACCTATTTATTCTATTCAAAATTCCGGGTTGGTTTCACAGACAGTATTTTCAAATTACTCGTCATTATTAATCTGCTGGTAATTGCTTCTGCACTGATTACTTTTTTCTATAAAGTAAGTGTTCATAGTTTGGGTATCTGGGGACTTGTTGGAATTTTAATTCCCTTCAACCGTATGACCGAGAATGCGGAATTATTATATCCAACGCTGGCGCTTATTGTGATTGCCGGCTTGGTTATGTCCGCCAGGCTCCAATTGCAAGCGCATCGACCGCGCGAAATTTTAGTGGGTGCGGTGGCTGGCTTTAGTACCAGTTTTATTGCTACCATTTATTTGTATTAAAACCTTCAGATTATGTATAAGTATTTGACCTACGATGTATCGAACGGTGTAGCTACACTAAAACTAAATCGTCCGGAAGTTTACAATGCACTCAATGATGAAATCACTTACGAGTTGCAAGATGCGCTGAAGGTAGTTGCGAAAGATGATCAGGTGCGGGTACTTGTTTTGACAGGGGAGGGAAAGGCATTTTGCTCAGGTCAGGATTTGAAGGCTGCCGCTGGTCAGGAAAAGCGGTCTTTTATGGAGTCACTCTATAAAAGGTATAATCCAATTATCCGTGCGATGCGAACCTTGCCAAAACCAATTGTAGGCCGGATCAATGGGGTGGCGGCAGGAGCTGGGTGTTCGTTGGCATTGGCGTGCGATATTATTGTAGCTTCTACTGAAGCCACACTGATTGAAGTATTTATCAATATCGGGCTGGTGCCGGATTCAGGTTCGTCCTATTTTATACCGAGGTTGGTGGGCATGGCAAAAGCTTTTGAATTGTGCTCGATGGGAAGCCGGGTAAAAGCAGAAGAAGCATTAGCGCTCGGGCTAATCAATAAAGTGGCAGCACCTGATCAATTGGATGCGGTTGTTGCCCAATACACTGAATATTTCGCGAAAGCACCTACGCGCTCAATCGGTCTTATAAAAAAGATGTTGAATAAATCCACTACTTCAACCTTGGATGAAATGCTCGACTACGAAGCCTATTGCCAGGAAATAGCCGGTACTTCTGTTGATTATAAAGAAGGTGTTCAGGCATTCCTTGAAAAAAGGAAGCCTGATTTTATAGGGAAATAGTATCGCTAGAAGGCGCTTAGTGATATACCGAATACGATATTCGTCATATTGGTATTCGTCATATCCCTGTTTTGAGGACCTAATCCTTTTTTGAATTTTTCCGACAGATCGTAATATCCAAAAGCTTTGAAATTGCCAATACCAACTTTTAATGAAATCCCGTACCGAATGGGATTCAGGTTATAGTTCTGCTTGTCCTTAAGTTTTTTGGTTTCACCACCTTCGCGGTATTTGAGCTTCAAATGGGATTCGGTCAAGACGCCAAACCTTCCACCAACTGATACATTAAAGCTCCTGTTGGGATCGTCAGGGTTAATGGTAAACCTAAAATCCAACGGAACGTCCAGGTAGTTCATGATCACCATGGATTTTTTGGTGTTGCCAAAAGGACTTGGCACTAATTCTACTTCATCAGAATCATCGGCATACGCAAGGGTACGGTTGTTTTTGAGTGAATAGCGCTCCATTCCGAAGCCAATTCCAGGATGAACACTAAATTTGGTTTGAGCGATCCTGAAATCACCCTGGTAATAGATATTGACAGTCCTGTTGCCAAAAAAAGCGGTTTCAAACAGGGTGTCTGGTTTGTTTATAGCCTGATTAAATCCAAACTCAACAGAGAATGTTCCCGGGATATCGGGTCTACCACGTTTGGAAGGTTTCTGAGTGGTGCCTTCTGTTTGTGCGAATGTGGAGAGAGAAAGGATAGCGAACCCAATGAATAGGGACAGTTTTTTAATCATTTGTAGATAGCTCATAAATTTGAAGTCCCAAAAATAGGTTTTTTGTTCGCAGGGGCAAACGAAATCTTTTGTTGAGTTAATTAATTCTTTACATTTGCAGTCCAAAATTCAGCCGTCTTGGCAATGGGCCTGTAGCTTAACTGAATAAAGCACCTGACTACGGATCAGGAGAGTCGGGGTTTGAATCCCTGCAGGCTCACACCTTAAAGGTAGTTACAACGCGTAACTACCTTTTTTATTCCCCACGATCCGCTCATTAAAGTAGTAGATTGATCAAGGCTCCGAAAAGTTTTACCCTTTTTCTTTTCTTCCCGATTATTTTCACACCAAAATTGGATTATAAACTTTAAATTGAATTTGATTAAAACAAACACCGATGAAAAAATTAGTATTCTCGATCCTCACGTTGGCATTTTGTGTTTCCGTTAATGCCCTTGCTCAAAAAATCAACTTACGGGAAGACCGGGTAAAACTGGATGGTCGCCTGAGCAATGCATGGGCGGGCAATCTGGTGGGGGATGTAAATTTCGCAAAGAAAGTTTTTGCGGATTACATGAAGGATAATTTTGATGTGAAACTCAAAAAGAATGGAAAAGAAGAGTTCAGTGCGAAGGAGGTAGTGATGGCGAGCATCTCTTCAAAATCAGGTGATTTAGTAGGTCGCTTTTATGAAGATGGTTCAGGGCAACCAAAATTTGCAATTGGCTTTTTACTAGGGTATGAGGTCTCCCTCAACAGCACCGAGCACAGCAGCGAAATGAAAAAACTTGAAGAAGCGGTAAAAGGTTTCTTGACTACCTACGTTTCCAAATACTATACAGATTTGATTGAGGATGACATGAAGAAATTGAAAGGGCTGAATAGTGATTTGAGCAGCAATGAAAAAGAAATCAGCAAGCTTACAAAGAAAATCGAATCCAATGAGAAAGATATTCTTGATCCTAAAAAAGCTGACAAAGCAATGGAATTGAAGAATGATAATATTCACAATAAATCAAGAATTGAATCTTTAACTGCTGTGAATGAAAACCTAACGCTGGAGATCAACCGTTTGGATGAGGTGTTGAAGAAAAACCGGATGGAGAAAACCACACTAGAAGCTGAACTTAAAAATTAATGAAAGATATCGGATTTCTGATTTAGAAATAGGGACCCTATACCAAATCAGAAATCCGAAAAATCTATTCTTGCAATGTAAATTGGATAGGAACTGTCATCCGAACATTTACCGGAACCCCGCGCTGTTTTCCAGGACTCCATTTAGTCAATGAAATGACACGTATTGCTTCTTCATCACATCCATACCCTATTCCTCTGGTAACCCGCAGGTTGGAAGGTTCACCTTTTTTATTGATCACAAATTCAACAAAAACTTTTCCCTTCGCATTGTTTCGGATGGCTGGCTTCGGATACTTGATTTCCTTGGAAAGGAATTTATAAAGACCTTCATACCCGTCCTTTGGCATGGGCATTCTTTCCACTACAATGAATGTAGTATCAGGATTCTCAGGAGGAAGAGAAAACTGAATTGTAGCAACAGGAACATCATTTGGTATTGAGGGTAATTCAATACTGCGTTCCTCTATGAGTTCTTTTTTTGCTTCAATGGGATTTATAATAATTGGTTTTTCTTTAGCAGGAGTTGGTTTGGTTGGCGTTGTGTAGGTAAGTTCTGTAACGGGTGGATAAAGTTGATCATCAATTACACCATCATTTTGTGTCCTTGGTTCAGGTTGTGCGATCGGTCGTTTCCATTGAAATGCAGTAAGTACTAGTAGAATACTTACACACAAGCTGAAGAAGAATGTCATTCTTGATTTCTTGTGCACATCATACTTGGGATTTTTCTTTGGTTCCATAGGTGAAATGTTTTGGTACACTTTCCTAATACCGATCCAGCATGCAAGTCACAATGTGCGGATGTTATTTTCTGATGCAAAAGAAATTTCTGTGTGACTTGTGGGTTTCTTCAAGTCTTGTTTTTGTTCCCAACGGAAAACCATAAACAAAATGATTCCCATAAAAAGTATGAGCAGGAAATAGATGAATACTTTGGTGAGCCTTTTTATTTTTTGATTTTGTTCATGACGCGACATAAGTTCTCCATAGTTTCGATAATGATCGATCCTGCGCGAACTTATTTTGTTCCTTCTTAGCCGAATTTCATTCCTTCCCATCGTATTTTATTCTTAGGTTGAAACGCTGACGTAAACGGTCCAATGCCCGGTAAGTTCTCATTTTAGCTCCACTTTCTGAAATCTCGAGTATAAACGCAATTTCCTTAAAGTCTTTGTCTTCAAAAAACCGAAGTTCCAATACTTTCAGCATATCGGTTGGTAATTCTTTAAGATACGTAATCAGTTTTTGTATTAACTCCTCATCCAACTCATCGTCACCTTGCTGAATGAGTTTTTTCATTTGTACTTCCTCAATACTAAATACATTCGTTCTTTTCTTTTTCCGATAGTGTTTGTTTACTTCATTGCTGGCAATGCGGTAAAACCACGCGGAAACGGGGACACCTCGAAATTCGAACTTGGAAGCATTGTTTAGCGCAATCAAAAAAGTTTGTGAGGTGAGGTCACCTGTCAACGCTTCGTCATCTGTTTGACGAAAAATGAAATTGAAAATCCGCTCGAAATACTTTTCATAGAGTTCGCCAAACGCCATCGGTTGGGTGCGTGATCGTTTAAGAATTTCGTATTCATCCCGTATTTCAGCCTCCGTCATTGGCTTAAGTTTTCGTTAATAATCGGAATGATTTATTAAAGTCACAACAATTAACGCTGAATGGGGTATGATTTCGCAAAAACCGTTATGTTATATTGGACAATAATTGTTAATTCCAACCTAAACTAAAAACTACCGACAGTGGTGATGTCCTATTTGAGGGTATTCATTAATTTTGTGTGCTCATCCAAATTTCTATTCGGGGTACACATGAAGAGGATCCTTATTATATGGATCGCGTTACAGGTCATTTTTTCGGTACATGGCCAGGAGATACACCACGCTATCAAAAACTATTCAATCAGTGATGGTATTCCGCAATCCCAGATTACTGCGTTGGTCGAGGATAGTTATGGTTATTTATGGATTGCTACACGTGGTGGAGGATTGGCACGGTTTGATGGTAAACAATTTGTTGTATTTACAACCCTGGATGGATTGTTTAGTAATGTTGTCACTAATCTATGGTTTGATAGCAACCGTAATCTCTGGCTTTTACACCCGCGAGGCTTTACACGATATGATGGATCAACATTCACAAAGATAAAAAACCCGGAAGCTAAGCTACTAACCCAACGTGCATTTGTCATGTATGAGGAATTGAATAAATTAAAATTTGTATCGTACGAAGGTACTATCGGTACAATCGTAAACGATTCAATACAGTATTCCTCGAATTCTATTCTTGGTGAATTAAAAATCAGAAAATACTACAAATCGCATGAGGGGAAAGTTTATGTATATCTAACCGATGGGAATATTTATACCATAGAGAATAACAAACTCACAAACAATATTGATGTTGCTGATGTTGGTGCACTCTATAACTTCTTTTCGCACGAGAATGAAGTTTGGGTCCAAACGAAAAAGGGAAATTTCAAAATTGATTTGATAAATTCAAAGTTGGTAGCGAAACCGGGCAACTACAAAGGAGCGGTCATTCATTTTGATCCGAACGAAAACGTGTACTGGACGCAATCCAAAGAGAATGTGATGCGGGAAGTCTTTACGCATGATGGAATAAAAATCGATACGATAATTCGGGGCGTTGTGATCAATCAAATACTGGTCGATCGCGAAGGAAGTACCTGGATTGCCAGCAATGGGGGTGGGTTATATCGTTATTTGTTGCAGGATTTTGAGCGTATCTCATCCGATGACCTGAGAGGTGTGATGGCCATTCATGTTGATAGCAAAGGACGACAATGGGCTGGTTCATTTGGCAATGGTGTATGGAGAACCAAAGATGGAAAGACGGTTCATTATTTGGATAAAAATTACCGCTATCGAAATTTAATAACCAGCGTAGCTGAATCACCTGAAGGTGAGGTTTGGGTGGGATCAGGCTATGGGATGGGTCGGTACAATGAAACCACAAATACATTTACCTGGTATACAAAAGATGATGGACTTGCTGCCAACGGTGTTTTTAATATAAAATTTGATGAAGCCGACACCATGTGGATTGGAACTGCCGCAGGGGTGAGCAAATTCAAGGATGGAAAGTTTGTGACATACCGCATTGACGATGGGGACTTTGGGAACAGCATGCTGGCTTCACATTATTCCAATAGCGAAAGGAAACTTTATATCGGTACTGATAATGGTGTTGCAACTTTAAAAAATGGAAAATTCTCGGTCCTTTCATTGTCGGGAATTGAAAACACCTCGGTGCTTTGCATTCAACCTTATCTCGATTCTTTATTGTTGTTTGGAACAGGAGGTGCCGGGATCATTTTATTCAATCCGCAGAACCTCACCCAAAAACTTATAACCTCTAATGACGGTCTTGCTTCCGATTTTATTTACTTCGCAACGATGGATGAAGATGGTTTTATTTGGGTAGGAACAGAAAAGGGGATTAATAAAATAAAATTGAACGATAGCTTTGAAGTGGTAGAGAATATCCATTTCAATGGAGAGAATGGTTTGCGGGGAGTGGAAACCAATCAAAATGCATTCTTCATCAATGGGGAGGAAAAATATTTTGGTTTGGTAGATGGTATCTATGAATATAAAAATCCCCCGCGTGAACAATACAAATCCTTTTCACCACACCTCACCGATATTCAAATTTACTATGGTGATTATGATGCCAAGCTGTATGCAG
>JBGTGG010000401.1:0-9253 GCA_041746855.1 Cyclobacteriaceae bacterium
CAAATTGGCGTCCAATACATCTTCACGATACGTTTTGTTGAATCGTTCGATGATTGCATTCTGTTGTGGTTTTCCTTTCTGGATGCGACTCCATTGAATGTGATTGTTGTGCAGCCATAATTGAAAACGTTTTGAACGAAACTCAGGCCCATTGTCGGTTCGTATACGTAAAGGTTTTCCGTGGTTTTCAATAGCACGCTCAACAATTTCAATCACTCTGCGAGCCGGTAAATTAAAGTCCACCTCAATGCCTTTGCACTGGCGGTTGAAGTGGTCGATGATGTTGAGTGTGCGTATCCTTCGGCCATTGTCAAGCGCATCGCTCATGAAATCCATTGCCCATTCATGATTGGCTTTTAATGGAATGGAAATCGGGTTGGCGGGGTTGTCCTTGATTCTCCTACGGAGCTTCTTGCTGAGCGAGAAACCCTCCTTCTCATAAACCCTACGGATTTTACTATCTCCCAATTGAGGGTGTTTTTTCTGCACTAGTTTAATCACTTTTGTTCTTCCTTTCCGGCTGCTGCCAATTACTTCTTCAATTGCTTTTTTAATCACGGCATCCTTAGCGGGCATTCGCTTCTGATAATATTTGTTTGTACGCGAACAGCCCACTAGTTTACACGCCTGAGCATGGCTCATCTGGAATTGTTCTTCCAGATAAACCGAGCCGTGTTCTTTTTGGTCAGGCGTTAGAATTTTTTTGTTAATAAATCCTTAATGGCATCGATCTCCAGACTTTGATTGGCCACGATCTTTTTCAACCTCGCATTTTCATACTCTAGTTCCTTGAGCCGTTTGAGCTCATCCACCTTCATGCCTGCGTATTTGCTGCGCCAGTTATAAAAGGTAGGTTCGCTGATACCATGCCTGCGACAGATCTCCGATACCTTCTGACCTTGTTGTGTTTGTTCGTTGAGAATCCCAATAATCTGGGCTTCTGTAAAGCGTATCTTTTTCATTTGCTGTTTTTGTTGGGTTAAAATTAAAAAACTCTACTTTTAACCTGTTCAAAAAAATCAGCCTAGTACCCCCTGATTTTCAGGGGAAAGGAATTGGGAAAATGATTATGGACCGGTTGCAACAAAAGTATGCTGACTTTCATCAACAGATGCTGGTGGCGGATGGAAAAGCGATTGATTTTTATAAGAAGTTAGGTTTTGAAAGGGCAGGCCATACCGAACCGTTGTGGATATATCAGGGAGATGAGCATTAACGAAGCCGAATCCTTCATGCATGAATCCAAAAGAAAAAAGGTCATCAATTTTTTGCTGGGACTTCTTATTGTAGCAAACCTTTTTTCGCAACTACTGCTGGTTCTTCATTATTGGAAATATGCTATGGTTCTCTATTTCGGAACCAAAATATGCTTCGGATTCATTTACATGATAAAAATTTATGGAGGCAAGAAACCAGATGCGATTAACGTAATCAAAAGTTTGTTAATCCTATGTTGGGTTTTTCTGGATTTGTTCTACTTGTTTTTGGGATTTCACATGCCATTTTATTTTCTCAATGGCCATACATTTCTATGGATTTGGATCTTTGTTATTGGTTTTGAAGGACTTAAGAACTCTTTTACAAAAAAACATCTTGTCTCAAATATAGTTTTTATTCTTGCCGCAATTTTTATTCTACTGGGTGTGGTAATAAAGCTTTTACAGCTTCTTGAAACAAATTTGATATTGTTTATTGGGATTATACTGGGCGCCTACTGGACGATCACTGAATCCTTTAGAAAGAAAGTTTAGTTTCTCTTCACCAATAAGGTATAACCCTGTGATTTTCCTTTTCGGAAAGATTCACTTTTTACAATACCCACTTCTTTGGCCAGCCACTCTACATTGTCAAATTCAAATGTCATGGTGATGCCCATTTGATTTTTAATTACAGACTTGCTGGTGATCTTAAATGTCTCAAAAGTCCCTGCCGGGGTGGTGATGGTTTCCAATGCTTCCACCTTGCGATCAATAATATCTACTTTAATTTTCATTGGAATGGTGCTGCCTGTTGCCGTCATTGTAACGCTTCCATCCTTTAGCGATTGGCCTGCCGATAGCGAAGAAGGATACTCCAGATTATCTGATTCCACTTGTATTTCAACATCGCCCATTGCTTTCATTTGTTCAGCGGGGATAAATTTTCGCATATCAAAATAGAAGACGCCATCCTTGCACACCATTTCCAGCTCGCCTTCCATTACATCTTTGCCTTTTTCATCGTTAAGGTCAAAGGCTACGGTAGCAGTAAAGCCATCTCCTGTGGATTCAAATTTTGTTACTTTCTGGTTTTGCGTTCCTTGCAGTTTGTCTTTCGCATTAAAACTTTGATATCCCCATTCAAGCCCCTCACGTAATGGATAATATTCATTGCATTGTGAATACGCGTTAGCGAATGCGAAAGAAAAAAGGGAAACGAAGAGTAGCTGTAAGTATTTCATTTTTATGAGTGGGTTTATGATTTCTAAAGTACTAAAGTATTTGATGAGAAGGTATATTTATCATTACGATTTCATTAAAAATTCATTTTAGTTTCGCTAATTTCTAAAATCAATTTTTCTCCGTATGCCATTGCCGGTGTTTGATATCCCGGTTTGAAATTGTCTGCGAGGATTTTTTCAGCGATCAGTACACTGGTTTTAGCAGTCAGCGAGTATCCATTGAGGGTTGATAATGTGGCAGTATATTCGTTCTTATCATCCCAAACCTTACCCCAAAAAAGGCTTGGTGATTTTTCCCTGCGTTCGGTTGATGGCCCTGCGGGTTTTTTATCCACCTGTTGCAATAAAATATTTTTTACCCATCGCATTTTCAACAACCAATTTAAGTACTTCGTCAATTTCAATTTTTGCAGCATAGAATCCGTAACGCCCATGTACACTTCAATATTAGGGATGCCCGTACTTCTATAAGCTGTGGCAACATCCCCCCACGGAATACAAGCTGCCATCATCTTTTTTACACCGAAATCAATTTCCTTAAAACGTTCATGCATGGGAATGGAAATGATCTTTCCGTTTTCCCGAATCGCGCTTCCGTGGCCAAGCCCTTCAATTGAAGTTTTAGTAGTGCCACGCGAAGGACCGGCACCCGTAGCAAATGCTAACTGTAAATGTGTAGCAGCGGGAAGTTTCTTTTTCAAATGCACCGCCAGGCAATCGGAGGGAACAACATCAAAACCGGTTCCTGGCATGATCATGATTCCTTTTTCTTTCGCCTGCGCATCAAGTTTAGCAAGTGATTCAAAAACACTGATTTCCCCGGTGATGTCGGTATAATGGACTCCGGCTTTTAAGCATGCAGTAGCCATGGCGTTGGCGGTATGTTGAAAAGGTCCTGCACAATGAAGAACCAATTTTCCCTGGGCTACTAATTTTTCCAACCCTTCAGGGTCATCGATGGAGACGGCCTCAAAAGGAAAACCGCTTTCTTCCGACTGCTTTTCTAATTCGGTTTTGTTTCTTCCGGAAAGGATAGCATCAAGTTTTTTTCTTTTGCATTCTTCAACAATTAACTTCCCCGTATATCCGTACGATCCGTAGATGATAATTTTATTCACTGCTTTTATGGCTTCGTTCTACGCTAATTGCAAAGTACTTTGTATCGCCTCGCCAGGGAAACGCCATATACCGTTTTACAAAATGAAGGTTCACGCGTTCGCCAGTCAGCGCTGCTTCCTGTAATTGGTTGAGGAGTTCTTGTTGATCTTTTTCAATGGAAAAATCAAATGATTCTGCGATGGGACTTACGCCTTTTAAGGCACCAAATGTCTCCAGGTTGATTTTACCTTCCATTGTTTTGAAGATCATACCTTTTTCACTGATACGAAGAATTTTTCCGGCCATACTCCCCCTTTCATACGTCCCCCAATAGAGGTAACTAAAGATTATGATACCAATAATGGCTACCGTCCAAACCATGCGTTTCACAATCTTTTTAAATTTCTCCATACGTTAAAGATACGAACGGAATCGGAAGGTTTTTAAAATATTATTGTGGTCTACAGGTAAGTATGGCGTCCTCAATTTTGAAGCATCTGGAATCTCGACATAAAAAAACCCCGGATAACCGGGGTTTCTTTTAGATCTATATTTGTGTAAGCTTAATTCAACTTAAAGAAAATTGGAATAACCATTCGCTGGCGAACTGCTTTTCCTCTTTGTTTTCCAGGCTTCCAGGCTGGTGATTGTTGAATTACTTTCATTGCTAGTTCATCACAACCTGCCCCAATTCCTTTCATTACCGTTACATCTTGAATGGAACCATCCCGGTTTACAACAAACTGAACAAATACTTTCCCTTCAATGCCCATTCTTCTTGCTTGTGCAGGGTATTTTCCTTGCATTTGCTTTCCAACATATTCATAAAAGGCATTCATACCACCTTTAAATGTTGCGCTTTCTTCTACAACTAAGAAAATCTCGTCAACATTTTCTTTTTCAGGTTCTGGTGCTGCGATCACGATTTCTTCCACGCGGGTTTCTTCAGTGATTTCGTTATCCATGTTGATCTCGATTTCGTCTTCAATCTCCTCTTCATCCGGAACCTCAATAATTTGAGGTTGTTGGATTTGTGGTGGCGGTGGCGGTGGTTGTTCCGTAGGTGGAACCTCCATTATCTCTTCGAAATCATTACGATCTCCAGACAAATCTTTTGCGCTGGTATCGTCATACGTTCTGTATGTAAAGGCCGTAACAGCCAATAGAAGCGTAACAACAAGGCCTATATTAAAAAATAAAGCCGTTTTGTTGGTTAAATCTGCTTTTTCAGTCTTCTTCGGTTCCATAATTCAACAAAGTTTTATAGCAATAGAATGCCAAATATAATAAAAGTCACATTTTTAGCACAAAAAATAAATTTGGTTATTTCCTTCCTCCGTAAAATAAGGTAATGAAAAGGGTAGGATAAACGGCATAATTCTTTGCTGCAGGTACCATTTCAATTTTGCTGGTATACGCATCAAGCAGAAACCCCGCCTCAAAACCTGTTACCTGGCTCTTCGTAATTCCCAATTCAAAATTCAGGGCTGCTTTGATGTTCGCGCCCAGTTTTAGTTTGGATTCCCCTAGTCCCTGTAGCAGATGCCCCGTTCCATAGATCACCTCCGGTAAAATACTGGGATTGTATTGTTCCGTAACGGTTTGAAATCCGGCCTGGTCGGATGCATATTCTACATAATAAGGCGCAACAATTCCCAGGCTTGGCCCGGCAGCAGTTACCACTTTAACCTCCACACCCTGTTGTGGGGCTTTTTTAAAAATGATCCAATCCCGGCCATATTGAAACCGGAATGCATACAAATAATTACTTTTTCCCAGAAGGAAGAAATTTCCAGTAGCCTGTGAACTGCGTCTGACTTCTTGTGGATGTTTGACATTAATGATTTCCAGTCCAAAGGTGCGTAAAGTCCTATCGTTGATTTTAATTGCTTTTTTGAAAACGAATCCGCCAATGAGACCGCTGGAAGTATTTTTATTGATTCCCCAGGTAAATTCAGATTGATATTCATAACTATCCAGCGTTTGGGCAAACAGGCCAGAACTCACCAGAAGTAGTGTTGCTATGATGGCAGATACACGCATAGGATTTATCAAGTAGGGGTAATTCAGCAGGGTTAAAATTAATTGAATATTTAGGATAACAAAAAATAGTTTATGTGCCAACAGCCTTTTGAACAGAGGCATAATCAATTTCGAAATGGGAAAAATTATCCACAGCCTCCCCTGCACGGATAATGAGCACCTGAGGCGACTCGTGTCGAATGTTATATTGCTCTGAAATTATGTTTGAAATTTCCCGGTGCCGGATCAAATCCAAATAGTAGGATTGTACATGTTTCATTTCTTCCTCATTCCAATTCCTTTCCAGACGGCCCTTCACCATGCTACTCGTGGAGCAGGAAGTGCTGTGTTTGAAGATCATGATCGGTGTATCCTGCGAATTTTCCCGAATTTGATTGAGTTGATTGATATCGGTTAATTGAATCCAGTTCATCATTGTTTATTCATACCACATTCCCTGTTCCCCTTTATCGTAGCGTGGTTTTCCATGCTTTTCTTTTAAGTGATCGGGTTGTGTGTCATTTTTCTTGAATAAACGTGCCCACCATAGTTTAAAGTTCGTGACCACGCCTCTTTCTTCTTTCACATTGTTCTTGTTTATTTTCATAAACTGGGCATCCGGATGCAACCCCTTATTTCCAAACAAATCAAATTTTTTCATTTTAATGTTGCCCTGATAATCGGTGGCTTTACCAAAGGCTTTTCCGGGTTCCTTGGTAAGCTGGGCATCTTTACTACTGCTTGGGTTCCGTACATACTTCCAATTCATTTTTACACCGCGTGCATATTCAGCAGCCTTGATAGAAGATTTTGTCGGTTTGATTCCGGGCAATGCGCCTTCAGGAGCGTTGGGTCTTTTTGCGTACGATTTTTCTTTCACCTTCACTTGCAATCCCGCTACGGCATAGGTGCTTTTTGAAGGTGCTCTTTTTTTCAATGATCCATCTGCACTGTTGGGGTTCTCAATATATTTTGGTCGCTTTACAGGAATTTGTAATCCGTCAACCGCATACGTAGTGTTGGTAGGCCTTCTTTTTTTAATTGGTTCATCTGTTGTATTAGGATTCTGAACATAGCTTTTCTTAAACTTTGGCAGTTTAATGTAGCCAGTAAATTCCTCGCCCTGGTTGCGCATACTCGGACTTAAATCGAAGCGCTTGTAGTTGCCCGGATAGCTGCCTGCTTTGCGGGTTTCATCTGAAGGTGGTTTGACTGGGATTGGCGTTTCACCATTATTCCAGAGTTTGCCGCTCACACTTCCTCCGCCTTTTTTAGGACGTCTTGCTTTAATGCTTCCGGTATACTCTTCACCCTGATTTCGCATACTCGGACTTATGTCGAAGCGTTTGTAGTTGCCGGGAAAACGTCCCGCTTTTCGGGTGTCATCGGAAGGTTGTCTTACCGGAATTGGGGTACCACTATTGTTCCATAATTTACCACTCACACTTCCTCCACCTTTCAGTGGCCTGCGTGCTTTAATGCTTCCCGAATAACCAGTTCCTTGATGTTGCATAGATGGTTTTGCTTCAAACCTCCTCAAGTTCCCTTTGTAATTTCCAACCCCTTTTGCGCCAATGCCCGGGGCTCTTCCTTGAATCGGGGTTCCGTTATTGTTCCACAGTTTACCACTTGCACTGCCACCACCTTTGAAAGGTCTGCGTGCCTTAATACTTCCGCTGTAGCCCGTACCCTGGTGCTGCATAGAGGGCTTGGCTTCAAATCTTCTGAGGTTGCCTTTGTACTTTCCAATACCGTTGGCGCCTATGCCTGGCGGGCGTACTGGATTGGGGGAAGTGCCCACCCTTTTTTCACCCGGTTGGGAAGCAGAGCGTGCACCACCTCCCAGACCCCGACCTTTATAAGGCCTGTCCTTTTCGCTGGGGCTCCGCCTTCTGGAAAATATCGGTTGTCCCTCAACGGTTTTTTTACTGCTAAAATTTCTTCCTTTTATTTTGTGTCCGGAAATATTTCCCTTCCAAGCTTGCTGCCGAGCACGGGGGGAAGAACCATAGCCCCCGGCAGAACCTTTATAGGATCGGTCGCCAATGCGCTTTCTTCCATAATAGGGATTCCCCGATTGGATCACCGGTTGACGCGGGGTTTGGTAATTTTTTTGTCGCAATTTTTTGCCTGCGATATCTTTTGTATACGCCTGATCCCCTTGCTTGAGTTTACGGATGTACCGTGCATTGAAATTTGTACTTCGTTTACTGATATAGGCACGGGATGCGGAACGTGGGTACACGGTTTTATGGTCCGGTGCTGCCGGGTTGCTTTGCATCCGCTTTAAGCGGGATAATTGCTTCCGATTGGAAACTGCATTTTGATTTGAGTGCGGTTTAATTTTTCTTGAATAGCGTCCAAACTGTGGATAAGTGTTTCGGGTTTTGCCCGTGGCCGATCGTGGTTTGATCCGTGCACCAGATGAATTTCCGATCCAGGGTTTGTTTGCCCTTCCGGGGGAAGATTGCACAATCCGTCCGATGGGTTGACCCGCCCGATCTGTGCCCGACCGTGGCTGCCGGGTGGAATGGGGAGCCGTGTATTTTGAATTGGCGGCATTGGATGATGACTTTCCTTTCTGACGGATGCGCCTTCCAGCAATGTCTTTGGTTTTGGCCTTATCGCCTTGTTTTGAATTCGTTTTAAAGCGGTTTTGGCGGAGGATATTTTTGTTTGACTTCGGTTTATCCTTTCCTTTTTGGGCATACACCGGCCCGGCCAAAAAAAACACGAGGCCGATCAGGGCCAGGATTTTCCAGGGCTTGTGAAGGAGGAATGCGATATGGAACCTATATAGAGTCAAAAAATGTCGCAACGAAAGGCTAAGATAAGGAAAATTTGGGTTGTTGATACAGTATGCGGGCTTTTGAGCAAATAGTCTGTGAATGTTTGGTTAAGATCGCCAGACGATCAAACGCAAAAAAGCGGGAATAATTATTAGATTAGTGGTGCTGATAAAGTTCAAATAATTAACAATCCTAATATTTTACGGGCTTACAAATCAATATCTTAATTGGAAGATAAGCATGAAAGTAATTAACATTCATAAAAGGCAAATAAACCAACCAAAAGCTGAGGTTGCCAAATTATTAGAAACGTTGGCGACCGATAACGATATGATATTAGCGACAGAAAAATGGCCACCAATGAAATTAGAGAAAGGGTTACAAGTAGGTTCAAAAGGCGGGCACGGACCCATTAAGTATTTTGTAACGGATTATCAACCCAACAACTCAATAACGTTTCAATTTGATCTCCAAGGCTTTGATGGGTTTCATAAGTTTTATTTTTCGGAAACGGAGCCGAATCGAACGGAGCTAACCCATACTATCGACCTGACTACTTCAGGAGCAGCAACACTAGAATGGGCTTTGGCAATTCGGTGGTTGCATGATGCGTATATTGAAGACGCATTTGACAAAGTGGAAAATCACTTTACGAAGGACAAAAATAAGGAGTGACTGGAGTTGGTGGGTGAAGACATTAAGGAAAATAATGAACCGAAAAGGAGATAAAACAAACGTAAATATAAAACATGGCTGGAGTTCAGTGTGTCTTGTCCTGAAATAGGTTGACACAAAAGTCAACCAAAATGAATCAATTAGAATTAAAAGAAAGTATCATTGCGGAGTATTTATCCACGGGGTTAAGCTTTCGTAAATTGGGAACTAAACATGGAATCAATTTCCG
>JBGTGG010000402.1:0-9230 GCA_041746855.1 Cyclobacteriaceae bacterium
CCAAACAATAATCGCCTTTCAACTCGATTTGCTTTCCGGATTTATCTTCAATCTTTAATGTAACTTCTTTTCCTTTATTTTTTATCTCAGTCACTTTATGCCCGAGGTAAAATTCCATTCCTTGTTTCTTGGAAACTTTTAACAATTCCTTTCCAAGTGAAGCATCCATGGTTGGAATAATACTGTCCATAAATTCAACAACCGTCACTTTAGCACCCAGCCGTTGATACACTGATCCCAACTCTAATCCGATTACGCCTCCACCAACAACAATTAAATGTTTGGGAATCTCTTTTAACTCCAATGCTTCTGTGCTGGAGATAATTCTCTTTTTATCGAAGGGAGCAAAAGGAAGCGGTGTCGGTTTAGAACCCGTGGCAATGATTACTTTTTCGGTAGTGATCTTTTTGTCCTTGCCGTCTTTTGAAATAGCAATCGTGTTTTTATCAACAAAAGAACCAACGCCCTGATGTACATCGATTTTGTTCTTCTTCATCAGATAGGTGATGCCGTCACAGGTCTGCTTAACAACACTTGCCTTGCGGCTGATCATTTGTTTCAGGTTTACTTTGGGATCTACTACATCAATGCCGTGCTCTTTAAAGGTATGCGTAGCATTGTGATAATGCTCTGAAGAATCGAGCAATGCTTTGGAGGGAATGCACCCAACGTTCAGGCACGTTCCGCCAAGGGTATCATACTTTTCAATGATGGCTGTTTTAAATCCAAGTTGTGCAGAACGAATGGCGGCAACATAACCGCCAGGACCTGAGCCAATCACTACTACCTGATAATCCATGAGTATTTATTTGAGGGTAATCGTTTTATTTATTTATTTCTTATCCATGGTCTGTGTCTCCACAGACCATTTATTCCAGTTGGCATTTCGGTCTGTGCGGACACAGACCGAGGGTGATTTTATCACGCTGAGTTTATCGAAGCGTTAAATAGAAAGTAAAAGTCTTCCCGGATCTTCCAACAATTCCTTTACACGTACCAGGAAACTTACGGACTCCCGTCCATCCACCACACGGTGATCGTAAGAAAGTGCCAAATACATAATCGGAAGAATTTTCACTTCACCATTCACCGCCATCGGGCGTTGCACAATATTATGCATACCCAAAATCGCGGACTGTGGTGGATTTAAAATCGGAGTCGATAGCATCGAACCAAAAATTCCGCCATTGGTAATGGAGAATGTTCCTCCTGTCATTTCATCAATGGAAAGTTTTCCATCACGCCCACGGGTCGCAAGTCGCACTACCTCCGCTTCAATATCCTGAAAGGATAATGACTCAGCATTACGAATCACAGGAACAACAAGACCGCGTGGAGTTGATACCGCAATTGAGACATCACAATAATCACTGTACACAATTTCTTCACCGTCAAGCTGCGCATTCACGGCAGGCCATTCTTTCAACGCAATACAAACAGCTTTTGTAAAGAACGACATGAACCCTAAACCTACACCATATTTTTCTTTGAACTGATCTTTGTACTTCGAACGCAAATCCATAATCGGTTTCATGTTTACCTCATTGAATGTGGTAAGCATGGCCGTTTCATTTTTCACAGAAACCAATCTTCTTGAAATCGTTTTGCGCAACGATGTCATTTTTTCCCTGCGTTGCTCACGTGCACCTGAAGATGACGATTGTTTCTTTTCTGGTTGCGAAGTTGACGAAGGTTTAGAAGAAGCATTCGCATTGGTTGCATCTTCTTTTGTAATACGTCCGTCTACACCTGATCCTTTTACCTGATCAGCAGAGATTCCTTTTTCAGAAAGTATTTTTGATGCCGCTGGGGATGGATGCCCCGCTGCATAGCTTTTATCATCTGATTCTTTTGATGCTGATTTTTCTGAAGATTGAGACGATGATACTTCTTCAGCAACACCCTCCATTACTTCAATCTTGCAAATCAATCCTCCGATAGGAAGAGTCGTTCCTTCGGTTGCTACTATCGTTAACTTTCCAGTAGCTTCCGCTGGCAATTCAAATGTAGCTTTATCGGATTCTACCTCGGCAATGATTTCATCCATCTTGATGATGTCACCATCTTTCTTTAACCAGGTAGAGATCACAACCTCCGTAATGGATTCACCAACAGTAGGAACTTTCATTTCCTTAGTCTCACCTGTTGCTTTTGGCCCACTACTTTTAGTCTCAGCTTTTTCCTGTTTCCCTTCAGTTTTCTTCCCATCTTCAGGTTTCTTGTCCTCTTTTGAATCCGATCCAGAAGATTTTTCACCCGGTTCGATTTCGCAAAGCACATCTCCTATCGGAACAACATCGCCTTCCTTTTTTACTATTTTTAATATACCTGCTTCCGGTGCTGGCAATTCAAAGGTTGCTTTATCGGATTCGAGTTCGGCAATGATCTCATCCATTTCTACAAAATCACCATCTTTTTTTGTCCAGGTGGCAATCGTTACTTCTGTTATTGACTCGCCTACGGAGGGGACTTTTACTGGTACTCCCATTGATATCTTATTAAGGTTGTTGATTAAATTTCAAATGCTTGATTGATAATTTTTTCTTGCTCCACTTTATGGACTTTTGAGAATCCAGTTGCTGGTGATGCACTTGCTTTTCGTGAAACCAGTTTTATTCCTTCCGGGATCCAGCGTAGTATATAGCTCCAATAGCCCATGTTTGAAGGTTCTTCCTGTACCCAGAGCAATTGGGCTCCTTTGTACTTTTTAATAATCGCATCCACTTGTTTCTGTGGAAAAGGATGAAGTTGTTCCATGCGAACAAGGGCAGTGTCTTTTATTTTTTTCTTGCGTTGATATTCCAGCAAATCGAAATACACTTTTCCGGTGCAGAGAATCAATTTCTTAACACTTTTCGCGGTTGCATTCGGATCATCGATTACTTCAACAAATCCACCGGTTGTAAAATCAGTTACTGGAGATATCACTTCAGGATGTCTCAACAAGGATTTCGGTGTCAACACAACACACGGTTTTCTAAACTCCCACGCTACTTGCCTTCTTAGTAAATGGAAAAAATTTGCCGGTGTAGTCGGGTTGGCCACTACCATGTTGTACTCAGCTGACAACTGAAGGAATCTTTCAGGGCGAGCACTCGAGTGCTCCGGTCCTTGTCCTTCGTATCCGTTTGGCAACAACATCACCAATCCATTCATGCGTTGCCATTTTGATTCAGCGCTGGCAATAAACTGATCGATCATTACTTGTGCACCGTTCACAAAGTCGCCAAACTGCGCTTCCCAAAGCACGAGTGCATTCGGTGAAGCCATGGCATATCCATATTCAAATCCCAACACACCAAATTCTGAAAGTAGGGAATTATAGATTTCAAATTTTTTCTGGCCTTTTTCTATATGATCGATATTGCAATAATATTCATTGGCATTCTCGTCCATAACGTACGCGTGACGATGGGAAAAGGTACCGCGCTTTACATCTTGTCCTGACATCCTTACAATTCTGTCCTCAAGTAAAAGAGAACCATATGCAAGAAGTTCAGCCTCTGCCCAGCTTAGTTCTTTCTTATCGAAGAATGCAGCCTTCCTGTCTTTTAATAATTTTTCAATTTGTTTGATCGGTTTAAAGCCTTCTGGAATAGTTGTCAATGCTTTTCCGACTTTATCAATTACCGTTTTCTTAATCGCGGTTGAAGGAGAAGCATCAAAATCTTCAGGTGTTGATTTTCTTAACTTGTGCCACTCCTCTTCTAATTTCTGAACCTTATATGGTAATTTTTTCTGTTCTACATCATTGAGCCGATCCTGTAACTGAGCACGAAATGTTTTGTCCATCTCGCTTGCCAGCTGTGCATCTACATCGCCACGATCCACCAATATTTTGGAATACACTTCACGTGGATTCGGATGCTTTGCAATGAGGTTATAAAGTTTTGGTTGTGTGAATTTTGGTTCATCACTTTCGTTATGACCATGCCTGCGATAACACAACATGTCAATAAAAATATCTTTCCCAAACTTCTGACGATAATCAACAGCAAGTTTACAACAGAATGTCACAGCCTCTGCATCATCCCCATTGACATGCAGTACAGGTGCATCCACAATTTTTGCCAAGTCTGTGCAATAAATTGAAGTACGTGCATCATCATAGTCGGTTGTAAAACCAACCTGGTTGTTGATCACAAAATGGATCGTTCCGCCCGTGTTGTAACCGGGAAGTCCTGACATTTGTACGATCTCATACAAAATTCCTTGTCCTGCAATAGCTGCATCACCATGGATCAAAATCGCCATTGCTTTCTTAAGATCGCCCTGATATTCATCATCAATCTGACCGCGGGTATACCCCAACACCAATGGATCAACCGCTTCTAAGTGTGAAGGATTAGGCGTAAGCTTTACGTAAATTTTATTTTTTGATGGGGTATCAATATGACCGGCATATCCCTGATGGTACTTTACATCGCCATCGCCCATCGTGGCATCTAAGTTGGTGTTCCCTTCAAACTCGGAGAAAATTTGTTCATACGTCTTTCCAAGAATATTGGAAAGCACATTCAACCTTCCGCGGTGGGCCATACCAATTACGACTTCTTTTACCCCCGCTGCTGCTGATTCATTTATGATGGCTTGTAAAGCCGGGATTGTATTCTCACCACCTTCCAGCGAAAATCTTTTTTGACCCAAAAATTTGGTGTGCAAAAAGTTTTCGAACACAACCGCTTCATTCAGTTTGTAGAGGATTGCTTTTTTCTCTTCAATACTTGGGTTGTTTGTATAGTACTTGTTTTCGCACCGATCAAAAAACCAGCTTCTAATATTATCGTTTCGAATGTAATTGTATTCAAAGCCGACTTTGCCCAAATAAACCACCTGAAGTTTTTCAATGATTTTCTTTAGGGTTGTTCTGCCTACTCCAATTTCGCTACCCACATCAAACTCAGCATCGAGATCAGCATCGGTTAATCCAAAACTTTTATGATCAAGGTTTACCTGGTGGTCCCTTCTTTTACGAACAGGATTGGTATCCGATTTCAGGTGCCCGAAAGACCGGTATGCAAAAATCATGTTGCGCACCTGTGTTTCTTTAATGCTGGGGCCAGCTTCCGCGGAAGTTCCGTTTTCACCGAACCTTGCGTTAGAAAAATCATACCCTTCAAAAAACTTTTGCCAGGTCTGATCAACAGAGGCGGGATCTTGTTTGTAACTTTGATAAAGCTGGTCGAGGTACCCGACATCAGCATTGGAGATATAAGAAAACTTGTCCATATAATTTGATAAGAGAAGTAAATGTAGGAAAGTAATAATGGAAGTAAAAACTGAATAACCGCTTAAACGAATATTTAATCCATCTCCCTCATTCACCAATCTTTACCTTGAAGAATTGACTTAATTAAGAATTCCCTTATCTTTGCGGTCTTTAAAAAATGGACGTGTTCCGAAACTTTAAAAATTTAATGTAAATGGCTGTAAAAATCAGACTAGCCCGCAGAGGGCGCAAAAAACTGGCAATGTACGATGTAGTCGTAGCCGATGCCAGAGCACCACGTGATGGTCGCTTTATTGAAAAAATTGGGACGTATAACCCGTTAACCAACCCTGCCACTATCGATTTATTGGACGATCGGGCTTTTCATTGGGTAATGAACGGTGCGCAACCTACGGATACAGTGAAAGCGATGCTTTCGTATCGTGGGATTTTGTTCCAAAAACACCTTCAAATTGGTGTTATCAAAGGAGCCTTGACCCAAGAAGTGGCTGATCAAAAACTTGAAGAGTGGAAAAAAGCGAAAGAAGCGCAAATCCAATCTAAAAAGGATAAACTTTCTGATTCCAAAGAATCCCAAGCAAAAGCTCGCAAGGAAGCTGAGATTAAAATCAAGGAAGCCCGTGCAGAAGCAATTGCGAAAAAGAATATTGTGGTTGAAGAGCCAGTAGCGGAAGCTCCTGTGGAAGAAACTGTTGCCGAAGCCGAAGAAGCACCCGCTGCGGAAACGCAGGGAGATGCACCGGATGCAACTGAAGACAAAGCTTAAAATCGAACTATTAATATTTAAAATGCCTGTACGGATTTCGTATAGGCATTTTTTTTAGCCCTTAATCAAATGGACTTACACGATTACTTTCAGGTTGGCATGATCAAAAAACCTCACGGATTAAAGGGTGATGTTAATTTTTCCCTGTCGGGGGATTTTAACATTGACGGAGTTCCGGCACTCTTTCTTGAGATAGAAGGCCAATTGGTTCCGCACTTTATTGAAAAGATTTCCGGTAGCGGTGAAAAAGTTACCATTAAGTTTGAAGACATCAATACTGTTGAGGATGCAAAGCGAATTGGAGGAAAAAAAGCTTTTTTACAAAAGTCACTAAGGCCTGACCTTCCGTCTGATCAATACTATGATGACGAAATTATAGGCTTTACTGTACAAGACGAAGCTGCTGGGTTAATCGGAACGCTGCAGGAAATTATATCGGCTGGAGCAAATCGACTTCTGGTGGTTAAAAAAGAATCAAATGAAGTGTTGATCCCCGAAAACGGTCCCTTTATCAAAGAAGTTTTGAAGGACAAAAAGACTATTCTGGTCGATCTGCCTGAAGGATTCCTGGACATGAATAGCTAACTTCCATTTTAATTCCCACCATGCACATTGATATCATTACCTGTCTCCCGCGATTAATTGAAAGCCCTTTCAATGACTCGATTTTAAAACGCGCACAGCAAAAAGGATTGGTTTCGGTAAATATAATCGACTTGCGCGAATATGCCACCGGAAAGCATAAAGCGGTTGATGATTATGCGTACGGAGGTGGTGCCGGTATGGTGATGATGATTGAGCCCATCGATCGTTGCATTTCCTCCTTGAAAGAAAAAAGGGAATACGATGACATCATTTATATGAGTCCGGATGGCGAACTGTTCAAACAGTCTTTGGCCAATCAATTGTCGCTTTCAGAGAACCTCATCATGTTATGTGGTCATTATAAAGGTGTGGATGAGCGCGTACGGGAACATTTGATTACCCGCGAAATTAGTATAGGGGATTATGTACTGTCGGGTGGTGAACTGGCCGCAGCGGTGGTGTCTGATGCTATTATCCGCCTCATTCCGGGAGTTTTGTCGGATGAGACCTCCGCCTTGCACGATTCCTTTCAGGATGATCTGATTGCCCCTCCAGTCTACACACGACCTTTTGAGTATAAGGGTTGGAAGGTTCCGGAGATACTTACTTCCGGCCACGAGGCCAACATTGAACAATGGCGCCACGAAAAATCACTTGAACGGACCACCCAAAAAAGACCAGAACTCATGAAAGGGCGGGAAATTGATCCACCGGCCTAAAATGGCTCATTTTTATTCAGAGGCAGGCTTCTCATTTATAAATTCTTTCCATACATTTGCAGTCCATTTTTAATAGCTGGAGTAATGGCTGACATGATAAAACTTGTAGAAAGCGAATTCGCTGTAAACCGTGAAAAATTACCTGATTTTAAAGCAGGTGACACGATAAATGTTCACGTGAAAATTAAGGAGGGTGCCAAGGAGCGTATCCAGCAGTTTCAAGGTGTAGTGATCCAACGGAGAGGTGGTAGCACCAACGGAGAGACTTTTACGGTTAGAAAGATTTCCAATGGCGTGGGTGTGGAACGTATTTTTCCTTTGCTTTCACCTGTTATTGATAAAATTGAAGTTCTTAAGCGTGGTAAAGTGCGCAGAGCGAAACTTTACTACATGAAAGGCAGACAAGGTAAAGCTGCCAGGATCAAAGAAAAATTGTAATAAAATATACATTGAGAAAAGCCATTCTGAAAAACCGGAATGGCTTTTTTTATTGGGCTTGTACACCATTCAATTTTGAAATAATTATAAATGGGGCCTAACCCTATGTACTCTCGCACATAGGTTTTACTTTTACCTCCTTAAAACAAAAAGCTATGCCTTGGTTTAAGCGTACAAACAAGGGAATTTTAACCCCGACTGAATCCAAACGAGAAGTTCCTGACGGACTCTGGTTTAAAGCACCAAGCGGTAAAATCATTCACACGCGTGAATTAAAAAACAATGCGTATGTCGTTCCTGAGGAAGAATTCCATGTACGAATTGGATCGATCGAATATTTTGAAATCCTCTTTGATGGAAAGTTTACCGAATTAGATGCCAATATGGAGTCGGCAGACCCACTTAAATTTACCGATACCAAAGCTTATCCTAAGCGGATCAAAGAATCACAAGAAAAATCGAAACTGAAAGATGCCGTACGTTCTGCCCATGGAAAAATGAGCGGAATGGAAATCGTGATTTCTTGTATGGATTTTAGTTTCATTGGCGGATCTATGGGTTCTGTAGTGGGTGAGAAGATAGCCCGCGCCATTGAATATAGCTTAAAGCATAAACGTCCATTCATTATGATTTCGCGTTCCGGTGGAGCCCGGATGATGGAAGCAGGTTTGTCCTTAATGCAAATGGCCAAAACATCGGCCAGACTTGCCCAATTGGATCAGGCAAAAATCCCTTACATATCCTTGCTAACTGATCCAACAACTGGTGGTGTCACAGCATCGTATGCGATGCTTGGCGATTTCAATATAGCAGAACCAGGTGCGCTCATTGGTTTTGCGGGACCGCGCGTAATTCGTGAAACCATTGGTAAGGATTTGCCGAAGGGTTTTCAGAGCGCAGAGTTTGTGTTAGAGCACGGCTTTTTAGATTTTATAGTAGATCGGAGAAACTTGAAAAAGAAGCTGACGACTCTACTCAAAATGCTCGAAAATTAGGCCGTTCGATATCGAACCTTTTCGTCCCTAAAACGGACGGTCACTCTTTTTAACCACTGATTTTAAAGCATACTTCGGTATTTTCGATGGCATAACTATTGCCATTCCCGGATATGCTCCAGAACTACTTCAAAATCGCCCTTCGCAGTATCCTAAAAAACAAAGTTTATTCCATCATCAACATTGCGGGGCTCGCCATTGGACTGGCGTGTTTTATTCTCCTCAGTCTGCATGTATCACATGAATTCTCGTATGATAAATTCCATGAGAAAGGAGATGACTTATACAAGGTAGTTCTTGAGAGGAGCTATCCCGATCATATCACCAATTACGCTATCATTCCGCATTCATTTTCAGATGTAATGGTCAGTGACATCCCTGAAGTGAAGAATGCGGTTCGCTTTTTTGGTGGTGGCAATAACCCGGTGATCATTAATTATGTGAACGAAAGGGAGGAAAAAAAATCCTTCGAAGAGAGACGCTTCATTTTGGCAGAC
>JBGTGG010000403.1:0-9370 GCA_041746855.1 Cyclobacteriaceae bacterium
GCCAGATTCAAAAAGATAATCGAATTGATTAGTAGTTTTCCATTTACAGAGATAGAAGGGATTTCGAAATTGAAATAGTTATTCTTCATTCCGATTTCGCTCGGCTGTATCGTTGCCACGCTGTCGAATGCACCGGTAGAAACCAGTAACACAAGAATGGTCACTACGGTCATTACACCTAAAATTAGAAAAATTCCATTTCGTGCAGAGAGGCCTGTTCTTACGGGTACTTTGTAGAGTCCTTCCATCACTAGTTGTGTGAAGTTCTTCGAAGGCATTTCCAATTTTTCATACGAAAGGGTGGTATCAACAGTTTTTAAAGTTGCCAACCGCGCGCGTAATTCTTCATCAGCGTTAAGCAGTGCTTCCAGTTCTATGACTTCATTTTTTGAGAGTGTACCATCGAGGTAATTCAATAACAACTCATCTATATGGTTCGGGATCTTTTTCATGTCCTTACAAAGTTAATGCTTCTTTCTTTAATATATTTTGCAATTCATCACCAAGCCGTTGCCTTGCGCGGTGAAGCCTTACTTTCACTGTATTCGCCTGCATCGAAGTGATTTCAGCTATTTCATCCAATGACAATTCCTTTAGGTAAAATAGGGTAATCACAAGTCGGTCTGTTGCGTTGAGCACAGCCAATGCATTTTTTATAAATCTCTTTTTGTCCTCACGCTCAAGATTTCCATCTGCTTCTTGTTTGTGTTCAATAATCGCATTTTCAATACTGTGGAATTTCTGTTTACTCTTTCTTTTGTAGGTGATGGCTGTATTAGAAACAATCCGGTACAACCAGGTTGAAAACTTCGCTTCCTGATTAAAAGTTGCTAAACTTTTAAAAGCCTTGATAAACCCGTCCTGCGCAATCTCTTCTGCCTCGGGCCGGTTCTCCACAATCTTTAATGCGATAGTATAGGCGTAGGATTGATATTTATTGACCAGTTCAGCATACAACTGATGTTCACCAGCCAATACACGGTTAATCAATACAAACTCTGGGTTTTCAGTCATGACGGTGGTTTGACGCAGACTTTGAAAGGGAAGTTACATAAAACCTGATGAATTATTATGTAAGGTTAAAATAGTAAGTTTTTTATCGGTTGCCTGTAACCTGCTAAAAATAGGTTGCGTCATAGGGGTAGATTTAACAAAAATTCAAGAAATTATGGAAACCGAAGTAATAGCAGTATTTATCCCAATAGTAACTGTAATCAGTATCATCGTTATGATTATTTACTTAAGAAGATTTGAAAACGATGAGCGGATGGCAATGATTGAGAAAGGTGTCGATCCGACTTTATTCAATCTTAAAAAGCAACGGAGCACATCACTGCCCCTTCGTTTCTCTTTACTTATGATCGGAGTTGGAATCGGACTTTTTATCGGTTATTTCCTTGATATGAATTACCGGATGGAAGAGGTAGCGTATTTCTCTATGCTGTTTATCTGGGGAGGTATTGGATTGGGACTTGCGTATGTTATTGAAGAGAAGAAAATCAAAGAAGAAAAAAATAGTTAGTACTTGCTGCTAGATACTATATGCTAGATACTGGACACTAGAAACCAGTAACTAGTATCCAGTATCAAAATTAATAGACGCAGGATACCAGCGTCACCGTTGTCAGAATAATAATAACCAACGAAACGATATCCAACAAAACACCTGCTCTTACCATATCCTTCATCGCAATGTGGCCGCTTGAAAATACGATTGCATTTGGAGGTGTAGAGATTGGAAACATAAACGCACAGCTTGCCGCAAACGTAACGGGCATTCCGAGGATTAATGGATTAATTCCCAAACCATTGGCGATACCAAAAACCACCGGAATAAAAATAGTTACCAATGCAACGTTGCTCATAATCTCTGTCAGGAATAAAGCAATCGCAGCCAGAATTCCCGCAAGCATCCAAACAGACATGGCGTTTCGATTAGCAACTGTTTCGCCAATCAAATTCACAATACCGGTTGTTTCCATTCCTTTCGCGAGACAAATCCCCCCACCAAAAAGAATCAGTATTCCATACGGCAAGCGCTTTGTGTATTCCCAATCCAATAAAAATTCACTTCGTTTAAAGTTGGAAGGAACGAGGAACATCAAGATGCCACCGGTCATGGCAATGTTTGTATCGTTCAATACTTTGCCATCAAAAAATGAGTTGATCAGGTTTTGAAAGATCCAACAAAAAGAAGTAAGCGCAAAAACCATCAATACACGTTTCTCTTCTTTTTTCATTTTACCCAACGCCAGCAAGCGATTTGTAATTAGTAGCTCAGACCCGGGAACACTTTTCATTTTATTCGGATATAAAACACGGGTGATAAGAAAATAGGCTGAAAATAAAGTCAAAAAAGTGACAGGAAGCCCTACCAACATCCATCTCCCAAATTCCAAATCAGTTTGATAAAACTCGCGCATAAATCCCGCAAACACGACATTCGGTGGAGTGCCGATAATGGTGGCCATGCCGCCAATGCTCGCGGAATACCCGATGCTCAGCATGAGTCCGAGCGCAAAATACTTTTCATTTTTGCTAAGCGCTGCTCCTAATTCACTTTCCGGTTGACGCAATAAATCTATGACCGACAAAGCAATCGGCAGCATCATCAGTGCGGTTGCAGTATTGCTGATCCACATACTGAGCAAAGCCGTTGCCAGTGTAAACCCGAGGATAATTCCATTGCCGGAAGTTCCGGTGATGCGGATAAGGTTGAGTGCGATGCGTTCATGAAGCCGGTGTTTTTCCAATGCCAAGGCGATCATAAATCCACCCATAAATAAAAATATGACCGGGTTTGCGTAAGGCATGGCAGCATCCGTCATGGTCATGATACCCAGGGCGGGAAATAAAATGAGGGGGAGCAATGCAGTAACAGGAATCGGGGCTGCTTCAGAAATCCACCAGGTTACAAGCCATCCTGCAATGGCCAGCACGTGTATGGCGTTTTGAGTGAATAGGGAAGAAGGGAGGAGGAATTCCAGCAGGAGAAATAAACTGGGTCCTAAAAAAAATCCTACTTGCTTGCCTTGCTTCATGGTTGTTGCCTTGATAATCTAACAAGTCATAATATGCTACTTGTAGAATTGAAAAGCAAAAGCAATATTTTTTAGTTGAATTCAGCATAAATGAATGGATAAAAATTCACTAAATTTGATAATTATGAGCTACACCCGTTTTATAGAGATTGTTCCCGAGAAGAGGTTCGGGAGGCCTTGCATTAAAGGAACACGCATTTCTGTTTATGATATTTTGAATTGGCTGGCGAACGGTATGTCAAGGGAGGAAATTATTTCTGATTTTCCTGAGCTAAATGAAGAGCATATTCTCGCTTGTTTGGCGTTTGCTGCTGATCGTGAACATCGCCTTAGAGTAGCATCGTGAAGTTGCTCTTATCAAAATATTTCTTATCGCATTGTTAAAAGGATCGAATCAAATTTTCCAGGTACTCAGCATCTGAGTAGGCTTGGGTTAATTAATAAAAGTGATTCTGATATTTGGGAATTCGCTAAAAAACAGAATTTTATTATTGTCACTTTTGATTCGGATTTTTATGATCTTAGTTTAACAAGAGGGAATCCTCCAAAATTGATTTGGATTCGTTCCGGTAATTTGACAACTCAAAATATTGAACGTCTATTGATAGAGAAGGCAGATCAAATCCTAACCTTTTCGGAAGACCCAATATTAGGGTGTTTAGAAATAGATTGATTTTTTATTCCAATGCCTTCACCCCCGGCAATACTTTGCCTTCAAAGTATTCCAGCAAGGCTCCGCCTCCGGTAGAAACGTAGCTTACTTTTTCATTGAAGCCGAATTTGAAAACAGCAGCAGCAGAATCACCACCCCCGATTAATGAAAAGGCACCATTTTCAGTAGCTGCGACAACGGCCTCCGCTATGGCTTTTGTTCCTTTTGCAAAGGCATCCATTTCAAAAACACCCATCGGTCCATTCCACAAAATGGTCTTCGATGATTTTACAACATTAGAGAAAACTTCACGTGCTTGTGGTCCTATATCCAATCCCATCCAGCCATCCGGGATAGCGTTGTTCATCGCAGTATCGGTGTTGGCATTCGCATCAAATTTATCAGCGATGATCGCATCAATAGGCAAGTGAAGCTCAACACCTTTGGCTTTTGCTTTTTGGATCAACTCTTTTGCCAGGTCCAGTTTATCATCTTCTACCAACGAGTTTCCGATGCTTCCGCCCAACGCTTTGTAAAATGTATAGGACATACCACCCCCAATGATCAGGTGATCAACTTGCTCCAGCATTTTTTCAATGATCAATAGTTTATCTGAAATTTTTGCACCTCCCATAATTGCTGTGAACGGGCGTTCCGCATTTCCCAACACTTTCTTCGCATTGTCAAGTTCTGCTGCCATCACCAATCCTGCACATTTTTCATCAAAAAATTGGGCCACCACAGTGGTGGAGGCGTGCGCCCGGTGTGCAGTACCGAATGCATCGTTCACGTAAATATCACCGAGTGCAGACAGTTTTTTTGCAAACCCCTCATCGCCTTTTTCCTCTTCTTTATAAAAACGTAAATTCTCCAACAGAAGAACTTCGCCCGGTTTTAAATCGGCAGCTTGCTTGGTTGCTGATTCTCCAATGCAATCATCTGCAAATTTCACAGTTGTTCCCAACAATGCTTCTGTGGTTTTGATGGTATGCTTCAATGAATATTTTTCACTAGGGCCTTCTTTGGGTCTTCCTAAATGGGACATCAAAATACAACTTCCACCATCTTGCAATATTTTTTTTAACGTTGGAATAGTAGACCGGATACGGTTGTCATCGGTAACATTAAAATCTTTGTCTAACGGAACGTTGAAATCAACACGAATAAGTGCGCGTTTGTTTTTGAAGTTAATGTCGTTGATGGTCTTCATGGCAAGGGGAAATTTTATTTTAAAACTAATTGGGTGCGAATTTACAAATTCAAGGTGTAGACATGGGTTTTCATGCAAAATATTTCAGCAAACGATTGCTTTAGGCGTCAGACCGATTTGATCGGTCTGACACCTAATCACCGAAACTAATGCCCAGCCCTTTGGCTGCTTTCACCAGATAGGAGTTTTTCTTTACAAAGTTATACGTTTCCGTTGCTTGTTTTAAGGAAACGGATGTGATGGCATTATTTTTTATCGCTACCATTCTCCCGAATTTTTTCTCTAACACCAACTCAAAAGCTTTTACGCCAAATAGCGTTGCCAACACTCTGTCAAAAGCAATGGGGCTACCACCGCGTTGAACGTGGCCTAAAACAGTTTCGCGAATCTCTGCTGTACACCCGGCATCTTTTAATTGTTGGGAAAGTTGAAAGGCAACGCCTCCCAATCGAACATGCTCCGATCCTTTGGAGCCTTTTGAGGCGGTAACTTTTCCTTTCTTTGGTTTAGCACCCTCTGCCACAACAATGTTCACAAATCCTTTTCCTCCTTTATAACGTAAGTTGATTCTTCTCACAATCTTATCAATGTCGTAAGGGATTTCGGGAATCAGGCACACTTCCGCACCTCCGGCAATGGCAGTATGCAATGCAATCCAACCGGCATCCCTTCCCATCACTTCCATGATCATGGCGCGGTGGTGGCTCTCGGCTGTACTGACGAGTTTGTCAAAACTATCCGTTGCAATTTGAACGGCCGTGTGAAAACCAAATGTAAAATCGGTTGCTGATAAATCGTTGTCGATTGTTTTCGGGACACCAATAATTGGAATGCCTAGTTTATATAATGCCATGGAGATTTTTTGAGAACCATCTCCACCAATATTGATCACCGCATCAAGCTTTAATTTTTTTAGTTTTGCAACTAGTTCTTTGGTTCGATCAATAAACTCAATAGTGCCGTCTGCTTTTTCCACAGGAAACTGCAATGGGTTTCCTTTGTTGGTGGTCTTTAAAATCGTTCCGCCTTTCACGTGAATGCCTGCTGTTCTCCTCCTTGTTAGGCTAATTATTTCCTGCGGTTCATTTAAAACCCCATTGAAGGCTTCAATACTACCCAATATTTCCCATTCTTTTTCAAGTCGGGCACGCTTGGCGATCGCGCGGATTACTGCATTAAGACCGGGGCAGTCACCACCGCCTGTTAAAATTAAAACACGCTTCATACTGTTTGAAGATTTGTTGATTCGATGATTTGAAGATTACAAATTAGTGAATTGTCGGGAATGTTTTGATTCCCTGTACAGAAAGCATCAATCAACTTATCAATAAATTATCAAATCAACTTATCAGCGGACGACCTGCGTAGCTTGTCGTTGATCGCGCGGCCTAATCCTTTGTCAGGAACCAATTCCGTAAGGATGATATCGATGGGCATTTTATCAAGTTCGCGTAATCCTTTGAAAAATCGTTGGGCAGCCTCCTTCATTTCACCAGAAGGGGAGAGGATGAATTGATGGTTTTGTTGATAATCTTTTTGAAAGGAAAGCACACCGAAATTTTTAGTAGATGATTCCTGAATCATTTTCGTAAGATTGCCAACTTTTACTTTTTTGCCTGGTGCATAATGGCTTTTTAATTGTCCGGGTGCTTTTGGGTTTGAGGATGAGTGTGTCTTCACGTTTACCGGTCCAATTACTTTTTCAATTTCTTCCTGACTTAATCCGCCCAAGCGATAAATGACAGGAATATCATTTTCAAAACCTACAATGGTGGATTCAATCCCCACGCTACAAACACCTCCATCTAAAATGTAGGGGATTTTGTCACCCAACTGATCCACTACGTGTTGGGGTTCAGTAGGACTCACATACCCAAAGGGATTGGCGCTGGGAGCAGCCAGTGGAAAATCCAATGCATTCAATAGTGCAAGTGTGAGCGAATGATCCGGGCAACGAATACCAACGGTTTCCAATCCGGCAGTTACAAGATCGGGAATGATTTCTTTTTTATGCAGAAGAATCGTTAATGGCCCGGGCCAGAATTTTTCTGTCAGTAGTTTTGCGTTTGCAGGAATGGACTGAACATACTGATTGGCTTTTTCAAGTGAGGAAACATGCACAATAATCGGATCGAATGAAGGTCTGTTTTTTACTTCAAAGATCCCGGCAACAGCAGTTTGATCGAGCGCGTTGGCGGCCAAGCCATACACTGTTTCAGTTGGGATGGCAACCAGTTTTCCTGCTTCTAAAAGTTGTTTTGCTTCGGATATTTGATTTCCAATTATGGCCATGGGTTTGTAAAAATAGGGTTTATTGGAGAATGTGTTGGATTGAATTTGATTTTGTAGCTTTGAGTAAAGGTAGTTTTATGAAAAAGCTAATCGCCATTCTTATTTTTGTTCCCGCTTCTGTCTTTGTAGTCCAGGCGCAAAGCATGTATGGAATTAACTTGAAAATCTACCAGACAAAGGGAGATTTCAATAAAAATGTACAAGCTGTTCCGGTTGGGTTAAGTTTCAATTATTTGTATCACATTCAGGAATCAAAATTTACCATTGGTGCAGAACTTGGTGTCGCGATGTATGCCAACAATCAATATGATTTTGAAGCGCCATCGGGTACGATTCGTGTTGATGAAGAAGATTGTTTTTGGACGTTGCATACCGATGTACGTTATTATTTTTATCAGATACCGGCCATGAAAGCCTATGCAGTGGGTAGGGTCGGGATGACCACCTTCTTCAGTTCACGAACACCGGTGGAACTCACTCCTGAATTTAGGGAGACTTTTGAATTTCATGGAACCGCGTTTAATGTCGGTGCCGGGGGAGGTGTATTGATTAATTTTGGCGGTCTCTTTAATAAAGAAAAACAGCAGGGCAATTTAAACCTTGATCTTGGTGTCATTCTACACAGTGGTTCAAAAGCAGGGTATCGGTATATGCCGGAAGGAACACAATCTTCAACACTTGATGAGGGCACTTATCAGTCAGTAACGAATTATATTGATTACCGAATAGGAATTATCTTTAACCCATCCTGGAAAAACTAAACATCATGAGTAATAAAACCCGTTCTGTCCTTCGTATTATCGCTGTTCTTTTGGTATTGTTAGCGGTACTAATCGAACTTCATGTTATTTCTATTCCCGCCATAAATTATATGCGCTTTTGGATGGTGGTGATTGGCTTTGGGTTGATGCTGATCAGCCGGCTTTCCGGGCTCGTCCTCCCCGCGAGCTCGAAATACCTGATCGACACTGTACTTCGGGATAGCCGGACTGATCTGTTGTTACCCCTGGCGCTGGCCACGGGTGGAGCGACGCTGATTCAGGCAGTGACCTCCTTTCTCCTCTCCCAGGTGGTGAGCATCGCGGCGCAGCGGGCCATCACCGACATGCGCATCGATCTGCAGCGGCACATCCTCCGCCTTCCCGTCTCGTTCTTCGATTCCACCAAGACCGGAATCCTGATCGCTCGCATCATGACTGACGCCGAGGGGATCCGGAATCTCGTCGGGACAGGGATCATCCAGCTCGTGGGCGGGCTGCTCACGGCGACGATCGCGTTAGGCGTGTTATTCTACCTCAACTGGCAGCTGACGGCGCTGACAATCATCCTCCTCGCCGGCTTCGGGGGGATGATGGCTATCGCGTTCAAACGACTGAGGCCGATCTTCCGTGAACGGAGCGTGATCAACGCGGAGGTCACCGGCCGGCTGGCGGAAACGCTCGGCGGCGTACGGATCGTAAAGGTCTACACCGCCGAAGACAGGGAGGAAAAGGTCTTTCGCACGGGCGCCGAGCGCCTTTTTCACAACGTGCGACAGACCATCACGGGGACGTCGGCGGTGGGAGCCGCCACCACGGTCATCGTCGGTGTGATCGGGGTTCTGCTGACGATCGGCGGAGGGAGAGCGATCATCAGCGGTCAGATGACGTTAGGCGATTTCGTGATGTACATCTTCTTCATCGGGCTGGTCGCCGCACCGCTGGTGCAGATCGCCTCGATCGGAACCCAGATCTCGGAAGCCTTCGCGGGACTGGATCGCATCCGCGAGATCCGTACCCTGGTCACCGAGGACGCGCTCGACGCGAGCAAGGCGCCGGTACCCGAGGTTCGGGGCGAGATAGAGTTTCAGGACGTGGAGTTCGAATACGTAGAAGGCGTCCCGGTGCTCAAGGAGGTCTCATTCCGGTCGCCCGCTGGCTCGACGACGGCTCTCGTGGGCTCGAGCGGCGCGGGCAAGAGCACACTCATCGGGCTCGTGATGGCATTCAACCGTGCGAAGAAAGGGAAGATCCTGATCGATGGGCGGGATCTCGACTCGCTCAAGCTGCACGAATACCGGCAGCACCTCGGTGTCGTGATGCAGGACAACTTCCTCTTCGACGGGACGATCCGGGAGAACATCGCTTATGCCCGCCCCGACGCGACCGACGACGAAGTGCGCACCGTGGCAAGGAT
>JBGTGG010000404.1:0-6367 GCA_041746855.1 Cyclobacteriaceae bacterium
GTACATTCTTTTGTAGAAAAAATCCCAAGCATGAGTGATATTTTCATCTCGTTAGTGAAAGGAGGTAGTCATGAATAAGATATGGCTCATTATGCAACGCGAGATTTTAAACCGCGTTCAAAAAAAATCTTTTTTGATTGCCACGATTTTAATTCCTTTGATTTTCCCAGCGATTATTGGTGGATTGATATATGTAGCTATCGAACAGGAAAAAGATGCCAAAGCAGAAGTGATAGAAGTCGTTGACCAGAGTGGGTTGATCAAATTTGAAAATACGACCAAGTTTGAATTTGTTTCTATTGATACGGATCTTGAGTCAGCCAAGAAAGCCTTTAATCAGACCGACCATTTCGGACTCTTGTTCATTCCGAAATTTGAACTTCAAAAACCTGATGGGATAACCTTGTACGCAAAGGAAAATCCAAGCATGAATAAAATGCGTGACTTAGAAGGGATGCTTGAAAGGCAAATTCGGGATTTAAAATTAGCGGAGTTTAATATTGATAATGAAACCTTAAAAGGACTTCGAACAAGTGTTTCCGTAAAGTCCATTAACCTAAGCGAAACCGGTGAAGAGAAAGCGAGCAACACCGGTATGCTCTACGGACTTGGCTTTGTCCTGGGAATACTCATCTACATGTTTGTTTTGATTTACGGAATGCAAATCATGCTTGGGGTTATTGAAGAAAAAACCAGCAAAATTGTAGAAGTGTTGGTATCCAGCGTGAAACCCTTCCAACTCATGATGGGGAAAATCCTGGGGATTGCTACCGTAGGATTACTGCAGTTCACCATTTGGGTAGTGTTGATTGGCGTGTTGAGTACTGCCGTAATGAGTTACTTCGGATTGGAAATGTCGCCACAGCAACAAGCGATGGAACAAGTATCAAAACAGATGAACGATCCTGAGGCTGCAGAAGCAATCGCCAACGATCCTAAAATCCAAGAGTTATTAATGTCGATCGATGCTCTGCCATTAGGGTTAATCATTTTCAATTTTGCTTTTTATTTTATTGGTGGATATCTGCTTTACGGATCGCTTTTCGCTGCGGTAGGATCCGCTGTGGATTCGCAACAAGAGGCACAACAATTCACCTTACCCATCACAATGCCACTCATCATTGGCTACCTTGGGTTATTTGTGTTTATTTTAAATGATCCGCACAGCACGGCAAGTTTCTGGTTCTCGATCATTCCGTTTACTTCACCCATAGCAATGGTTGGACGGCTTGCATTTGGAGTACCCTGGTATGAACTTGTTTTATCTCAAGTATTTCTGGTTGGAGGATTTATTCTTACTACCTGGATTGCTGGAAGGATTTACCGCGTGGGCATTCTTATGCACGGCACCAAAATCAATTACAAGGTATTGGCCAAGTGGTTTATGATGAAGAATTAGTTTTTAGTTGTTTGTCAGTAGTTGATAGTTATAGTGGTGTAAGTTGCAAGTTCAGGTGCCAACCTGTAACTTTTAACCGGAAACATACTATTAACTAACAATTATTAACTAACAACTACGCTGATGGCGAAAGCTGTTCCCGGCATATCGGATTTCTATCAGGACAATTCCAAACTCAAATGGATTGTGTTGGGGGTTTCTGTGCTGATTAGTATTGGTTCTATCTACTACACAAACATCCTGGTAAACCAACTGAAGGAACGCGAGAAGCAACAAATCGAATTGTTTGCGAAAGCCCTTGCCTATACCATCAACGATGAATCCAATCAAAATATCCTCTTCATCTCCGAGGAAATTTTATACAAGAACAATTCCATCCCCATTATCTGGATCAACAACGATGGCGAATACCAATACCGAAACATCGAACTAAATGAAAACTGGACGGAGGAAAGAAAGAAAAAGCTGCTCGATAAAGAATTGATCGAGATGAAAGAGCTCTACGAGCCCATTAAAATGACGTACCTCAATGACAACGGTGTGGTTGAGAATTATGGGAACGTCTATTACAAAAACTCTTTTTTACTGACCCTCCTTATTTCGTATCCCTACATTCAATTGTTCGTGATCGCGATCTTTGGATTTATAAGTTACCTCGCCTTCAATTATTCGAAAGCAGCAGAACAAAACCGTGTATGGGTAGGACTTGCCAAAGAAACTGCTCATCAATTAGGCACTCCCCTTTCCTCCCTCATGGCATGGATGGAAGTATTGCGGGATGACCCCGTGCTGAAGGAACGCGGAATCGTTGAGGAGCTTCAAAAAGACATCCATAAATTAAATATTGTTACCGAGCGTTTTTCAAGTATCGGTTCAGCCCCAACCCTAAAACCAGAGAATGTTGTATCCCTGATCAACAATGTAGTCAACTACCTGCGGCCACGTGTGTCCGCCAAAATCAGGATGGAAGTATTCACGCTTTCAGAAAATATTATGGCGGAGGTACACGCCCCGTTGTTTGAATGGGTAATTGAAAACCTCTGCAAAAATGCAGTGGATGCCATGGGGAATGCCGGCACCATCGCCATTAAGATACTCCGCGGAAGCGAAGGAAAAGTATTCATTGATATTTCCGATACCGGGAAGGGGATTCCACGTTCAAAAATAAAGTCCGTTTTCAGACCTGGGTTCACTACAAAAAAGCGGGGCTGGGGACTTGGATTAACGCTTGCCCAACGAATTATTGAATCCTATCACAACGGGAAAATTTTCGTGAAGCATTCGGACGAAAATCAGGGAACAACCTTTCGAATTGCACTAAATGCAACATAATATTTTACCCTCCCAACAAACCTGATTTTTATTAGTAAAAAGGCATGAATTCTATTCCACGTAGGTTTGGATTGATCGATATTACCACTACTTTTGCGGTCGATTTTCTGACCTTTTATAAAATAAAATTCCAATGGCAAATACAGGTAAAATTACACAGGTCATCGGTCCGGTAGTGGACGTTGCATTCGATGAAGCTGGTGCTAAAATCCCCAATATCCTTGACTCACTTGTTGTAATGAAAGATGACGGCACCAAAGTAGTGCTCGAGTGTCAACAACACCTTGGTGAGGAGCGCGTTCGTACCATTGCCATGGAAGGAACAGAAGGGCTTAGAAGAGGTATGGTTGTAACGGATATGGGTTCCCCAATCCAAATGCCTACGGGCGAAGACATTAAAGGAAGACTTTTCAACGTAGTGGGTGATGCCATCGATGGTATTCCACAACCACAAGGAAAAGGCAGACTTCCTATTCACAGAAATGCTCCTGCATTCGAAGATCTTACAACTTCTACGGAAGTACTTTACACCGGTATCAAAGTAATCGATTTGATTGAGCCGTATGCAAAAGGTGGTAAAATCGGATTGTTTGGTGGAGCCGGTGTAGGAAAAACCGTATTGATCCAGGAATTGATCAACAACATTGCGAAAGCATACTCTGGTCTTTCTGTATTTGCCGGAGTTGGTGAAAGAACACGTGAAGGAAACGACCTGCTTCGCGAGATGATTGAAGCGGGTATCGTTGATTACGGTCCTGAATTTATGGAATCTCTTCACGCAGGTGGATGGGATCTTTCGAAAGTAGATCAAGAGAAATTAAAAGATTCAAAAGCAACCTTCGTATTCGGTCAAATGAATGAACCTCCAGGAGCCCGTGCTCGTGTAGCTTTGTCTGGACTAACAGTTGCAGAATATTTCCGTGACGGTGATGGAACAGGGAAAGGAAAAGACATTCTTTTCTTTATCGATAACATCTTCCGTTTTACACAAGCAGGTTCTGAAGTATCCGCCCTTTTGGGTCGTATGCCTTCAGCGGTAGGTTACCAACCAACATTGGCTACTGAGATGGGAACAATGCAAGAGCGTATCACTTCAACAAAGAATGGTTCGATCACATCGGTACAAGCGGTTTACGTACCTGCCGATGACTTAACTGACCCTGCTCCGGCAACAACATTCTCTCACTTGGATGCTACTACGGTATTGTCGCGTAAGATTGCTGAGCTTGGTATCTACCCAGCGGTGGATCCATTGGATTCAACTTCACGTATCTTGAGTGCAGAGGTTGTTGGTGATGAACACTACGATTGCGCACAACGCGTGAAAGAAATCTTACAACGCTATAAAGAATTACAAGACATCATCGCCATTCTTGGTATGGATGAATTGTCTGACGAAGATAAACTGGCGGTACACCGTGCAAGACGTGTACAACGTTTCTTGTCGCAACCCTTCCACGTTGCAGAAGCTTTTACTGGATTGAAAGGTGTGTTGGTTGATATTAAAGATACTATCAAAGGCTTTAATGCAATCATGGATGGTGAGTATGATCACCTTCCGGAGATGGCCTTCAACTTAGTAGGTAGCATCGAAGATGCCGTTGCAAAAGGAGAGAAAATGATGGCAGAAGCCAACGCATAAAAAAATAATTAAGATGCTTCTAGAAATCCTTACCCCAGAAAAAAAAATCTTCGAAGGAGAAGTTACAATCGCTACCTTTCCAGGTGATGATGGTGGCTTCCAAATCATGGATCATCACGCTCCACTTATTTCTTTATTGAAAGAAGGTGTAGTTGAATACAAATCAAAGGAAGCATCAAAATCACTTACCATCACGGGAGGTGTTGTAGAAGTATTGAATAATAAAACTATTTTATTAGCAGACGGAGTTATTTAATTTGAAAATTAGATGATTAGCGAATGTGCTAATGAAGCATAAATAAAAAGCCTCGGAAGAAATTCTGAGGCTTTTTTGTGTGAATCCCACTTCGCTCAGGACATTCATTAATAATTGATAATCATTTATGATTTCGCTATTTTTGATTACTTGAGGTTACACGTTTCCTTTAAATACACATTATGAACTTGCAATACATCACAGATAGCAATGGGCAAACAACAGGTGTTTTTATCCCTATCCAGGAATGGAACGACCTAAAATCCAAGTTTATTAAAATTGACGATGAAAGTGTTGAAGTACCCGAATGGCACAAAGAAGTTGTTCGCAGAAGAATGGAGCTTTATCAGAATGATACCGAGCAGGCATTGGATTTTAATTCCGCTTTGAATGATATCGAAAAAGATCTTTGATGTATAAATCAATTATTCTCCCGTTAGCAAAACAAGACATAAAAGAAGCCGCTAAGTGGTACAATGATCGGCAACTAGGATTAGGAATACGCTTTACCGAACATGTCCGCAAGAAGGTTAAATTTATTAGCCAAAATCCCAAAGCTGTGGCAATTCGTTATGATAATATTCGCGCGAGCGTACTTGATGTTTTTCCATACATGGTTCATTTTACTGTAGATGATAAAAAGATGATTATTGTAATTTCGGCTGTGCTGAGCACACATCGTGATAACCAGAATATTAATGAAGTTAAATAAATGATTAGTGATTGGGTTGGAGATATATTAGGTATTGCAAACCTTTCTGTCCTACAGAACGAAAGGTAGTTAATGTTCTGTTTTAGTTAAACCTGATCAAAAATTTTGTAGCTCATTAATATGAAATTTGTAGCTCATATTTGCGTTATTTTGAGCTCCAAAAGTGCTATATTTGAGCTTGAAATATTGAGATCATGCTTGACGTACGTGAAAAAGCCATTGTTGATTTCTTAATAAAATCTCTTGCGGTATCATCGAAAGAGATTTATGATCAGTGTTCGCTGGAGATTAGTTATACTACATTAAAAAGGATACTGGCGAAACTCGTTGATCAAAACATCCTTAAAACTACAGGTCAAGGAAAAGGAACAAAGTATATCCTTTCAAATTCATACGAACTTCTAGCCCCCGTTAACCTTGACGAATATTTCAAAAATGAGATTGATGAAAGAAAAATAAAGACCTCTTTTGACACGCAGGTGATCAACACTGTATTGGCTGAGATCGATATTTTTTCGAATCAGGAACGTAATTTCCTGAACGAACTTCAACAACAATATTTGAAGAATGTCAATCAATTATCAGTACATGAATTCAAACAAGAGCTGGAGCGATTAGCCATTGATCTAAGTTGGAAGTCATCACAAATAGAAGGGAACACGTATTCATTACTTGAGACGGAAATGCTTTTGAAAGAAAGGCAAGAAGCTTCAGGTAAAACCAAGGAAGAAGCAATTATGCTCTTAAATCATAAAGAGGCGCTTGACTTCATTATTGAGAATACAGATTACCTTGAACCTTTGGCAATCTTTAAAATTGAAAATATCCATAGCGTATTGATTAAAGACCTTCGTGTGGAACGAAACTTAAGAACAAGAAGAGTAGGAATTTCAGGAACGAACTATCGTCCACTGGATAATGAATTTTTAATTCGTGACGCCCTTAATGACACGTGCAATTTAATCAACAGCAAAACGGATGTGTTCGAAAAAGCACTGTTGACGCTGGTCTTAATTTCATACGTAC